>CBDTXT010000006.1:0-21995 GCA_965364465.1 uncultured Chromatiaceae bacterium | reverse complement strand
CATGACTTGAGTGAGCCGCTAGCGCAGGCGGGCCTGGACAAGCGAGGGCCCGGGCGGCACCTCGGCCGATGACCAAATGCCCCCTCCAGAAAAACCCCGCCAACAGGAGATTCGCGGCCGCCGGATCGCATGTTGCCGACTGGCTCATGATCGACTGGTGCAACATGCAGCTTGGGTCGCTGCGTCAGTCGGCAGACCCGAGCACGCCGCGTGCCGGCGGTCGCAGCGCGACTGTTTCACTCCCGAACTGGCGGCTCAGCCTCGAATGATCCGACGCCAGCGTGTCGCGCAACATATTGCCGCCCTGAGCGTCGAACAGCAGGCGACCGTAGCTGCCGTAGTGCGGGAGTTTCCTGGCCAGCGCGCTGATCGTGCGCGGGGCAGCTGCGCCGATGAACCCGGTGGTCACGCCCTGCGCATCGGTCGCGACCAGTACCACGCCGGCGGCATCGCCCCCATAGCGCGTCCCGTTCACTGTTACTTCCTGTTCGCCGAGCGACTGCTCGTCCCGGGTGAAGGCCTCACGTACCTGGCCCAGCAGCGCATTGTCCCAGCCCAGCAGCAAGCGGTCGGCATCCGGCGGCAGTTCGGCGGCCGACGCGTCGCCGATCACCTGCAGTGTCGGGTAGCGACGCTGCCAGCTCGACGCCAGCGCCTCCCAGGCCGCATGCATCGCGTCCTCCGCCGCGTCGGGCAACACCAGCCAGGCCTGCGAGCTGCCGAAAAGGCGGTTCAGCGCGGGAGGTTGTTCGGTTGGGTCGAGGTAACGCAACACGTCGTACTCCGGGTCGAGGTCGACACGCAGCGGACGCTTGTCGAAACGGTATTCGAGCAGCGAACGGCGCTCGGTGATTGGCGCGAGCAGGCGTCGCGCCCGGTCCTCGCCATGCAACGTGACAAGCACCGGCAGCTCGAACTCGAACGGCGCGTCCTGTCCCTGGTCGACTGTCAGGTCCAGCGCCCAGCCGTCATCCAATGCGCGCACCTCGCTGGCGACCAGGCGGATGCGCGGTGCGCCGGCGCGCTCGAGCCAGGGCAGGAAGCGCTCGCCGACGGCCTGGTCCGCCGCCGCGACCGTACGGACGGTCTCGGAGAAGCCGACCCGGGTGTGGCGGTGTGTCTCCCAGAGACGCCGCAGACCGTCCACGAAGCCCTCGTCGCCCAGCGCGTTTCGCAGCATGTGGAACAGCATCAGCGATTTGCTGTAGCCGATCGATTGGGTCGCGTCGTTGTGCCGGCTGACGAAATCGCTCAATGGCAGGTCTTCGCCCTGTGCCGCGAAGTTGCTGTAGCGTTGCAGCGCCTTGAGGCGGTACTGGTCTCCCTTGCCCTCGCGCGCCTGCATCCAGTGATCGGCCAGATAGGCCGTCAGCCCCTCGCTCCAGTTGCCGCGCGTGTAATCGATCCAGACGCCGTTGCCCCACCAGTTGTGCAGTATCTCGTGCGGTAGCGATGTGTAGGGGATGAACGGCAAGCGTATGACGCGTGAGCCGAGCAGCGTGAACGACGGCATCCCGAAGCCGGTCTGCCAACGATTCTCTACGACCGCGAACTTGGCGTAGGGGTAGGAACCGATCAGGCGGCTGTAGTGGTCGATGTAGCCGCCGATCAGTCCGAGGTAACGTTCGGCCAGCACCGCGTCATCCTGCAACAGGTACACCGAGAGGTCGACATCGCCGTGCCGTCGGGCGTGGCGAGCGAAGCGGCCAGCGATGAGATAGAGGTCGTCGTGCGTCACCCGGGTTTTCCAGGTCACGCTGCCGTCTCCCTCAACACGCCGGCCGATGCTGACCGCCTGCCAGTCGTCTGGCAGCTTCACTTCCAGGTCTACCGCGTCCAGGTCAAGGTCGAACAGCGGGTACCAGGCCGAGGCGCCGTCCAGATACACGCCGTCCTCGGAGATCACCCCCTGGGGCATATCGCCGAGGCGGCGCTGTGGAGAAAACACCGGCTTGCCGTGGTAATGCAACTTGAGCGTATCGACCGGAGTCTGCACAGTGACCCGATAGGCGATGCGCAGGCCATCCTCCGAAACGCCCAGTTTTCGCAGTCGTCCGGTCTCGCTTTGCACTGTGAGGCCGCTGTTCAGAATGAACTCGAACTGGCTGGACTTATGGCCCACCCGTATCGCATCCTCGACCTGGATCTGACCGGATCCGGGTTCGAGCACGACCTTCATATCGTGGGCGAGACGGGGATTCGATGCACAAAGGGGTGAATAGATGAGACTGAGGCTGAACAGAAGCAGCCACGCAAACCGGGCGGTGCGCCGCCTGATCGCGGTGCTGGCGACGATGTCATGCATGGTGTCGGTGGCTCCGGCTGACGAGGGTTCGGTGGTCATGAGCCCGATTGTTGTCGAATCGGCGAAATCTGCAACCCTGCCGGAGCTGATGACGAAGCTGCGCGAGGAACGTCTGCTGTATGTCGGGGAGACCCACACCGCCTTCGCCGACCATCTGCTCCAGCTCGAAGTGCTGCGCGGCATGGCGCAACGACCGGAAGGCCTCGCGGTCGGCGTGGAGTGGTTCCAGAAGCGTTTCCAGCCCGTGTTGGACGATTACCTGGCCGACAGGATCGACGAGGCAGAGATGCTGCGCCGCACCGAGTACTACGAGCGCTGGCGCTTTGACTACCGGCTGTACCGCCCGATCGTTCAGTTCGCGAAGGAGCAAGGTATCCCGATCATCGCGCTCAACGCGTCGCGGGAACTGACCAGCGAAATCGGCCGCGTCGGCATCGATGGGGTCGCAGAGGAGTTCCTCGCAGAACTGCCCGACAGCTATGACTTCAGCGACGAGGCCTACGAAAAGACGCTGCGCGAGATGTTCGCTGGCCACCCGACCGGTGACGGCAATTTCGAACGTTTCCTCGAGGTGCAACTGACCTGGGACGAAAGCATGGCGCAAGGTGTCGCCGACTATCTGAAAAAGCATCCGACGGGGCGGATTCTGGTGCTTGCCGGCAGGGGGCATGTGGCCGGGCGCAGCGGCATACCCAGTCGGGTAACCCGGCGAACCGGTATCCAGGGCACGACGATCGCGACCTTCAGCCCGTCGGGCGAGCTGTTCAATGAGGCCGACTACCTGGTGCTGGCACGCGACCGGTCGCTGCCGCCGGCCGGGTTGATGCGGGTAATGCTCGATGAGCGCGAAGGAGGCGTTTACATCAGTGGTTTCAGCGGCGGCAGTCCAGCCGAGCAGGCGGGGGCTAAGGAGGGGGACCGTATCACCAGCATCAACGGTGATGCGGTAGAACACTTCGCCGACGTCAAGATCGCGATGATCGATCAGCGCCCTGGCAACGAGATCGCGCTGGGCGTCGAGCGCAAAGGAATTTTCGGCAAGCAGCGGGCCGTGTCGATGACCTTCGAACTGGCCGGGCGGGCGGCATCCCCGCACCTTTGACCCGGCCTTCGGGGGGGATCAAGCGAGCGGTTCCAGGTGCCAGATATCGCTGTTGTACTCGCCGATCGTGCGATCGGTCGAAAATCCGCCGCTTGCCGCGCAGTTGCGAATGCTCATACGGGCCCATTGGTCCTGGTCCCGCCAGGATGCCTCGACCTGGCGCTGGGCGTCGCAATAAGCTCCAAAGTCGGCCAGGGTCATCCAGGGGTCGTCCGGATTGCGGATGCTGTCGATGATGCCGCGAAACAGGCCCGGCTCCATCGCGCTGAAGTGATCGCTTTCGAGCAGGCTGATCACCTGGGCCAGCGCGGGGTCCTGGTCGATGAACCGCTGCGGGTCGTAGTTTCCACGCATTGTCTTGACCTCGTCCGCCCTCAGCCCGAACAAGAAGAAATTGTCCTCCCCGACCGCGTCCATAATCTCGATGTTGGCCCCGTCGTAGGTGCCGATCGTGATCGAGCCGTTCATCATGAACTTCATGTTGCCGGTCCCCGAGGCCTCCTTGCCTGCGGTTGAGATCTGCTCCGACAGGTCGGCCGCCGGACAGATGTACATCATCTTGGTGACGCCGTAGTTCGGCAGGAATACCAGCTTCAGCCGATCGCCCACTGCCGGATCGTTGTTGACCACACCCGCCACGTTGTTGACGAGCTTGATTATCTCCTTGGCCCGCTGGTAGCCGGGCGCCGCCTTGCCGCCGATCAGCACACAGCGATTGACCCAGTCGGCGGTCTCGCCGCTGCGTATCCTGTTGTACAGGTGAATTACATGCAGCACGTTCAGGAGCTGCCGTTTGTACTCATGGATCCGCTTCACCTGGATGTCGAACAATGCGTCTGGATCGAACGCGACCCCTGTCTGCGACTCGACCAATGTGGCGAGGCGCTGCTTGTTGTGCCGGCGTATCTGTTGCCAGCGTTCGATGAACGCGCGGTCGCCGTTCTCGGCCAGCGGCCGCAACTGTTGCAGGCGGCCGAGGTCGGCCTGCCAGCCGTCACCCAGCTTCTCGGTCAGCAGACCCGCCAGGCTCGGGTTCGCCATCGCCAGCCAGCGACGCGGCGTGACGCCATTGGTCTTGTTGTTGAACTTTTCAGGCCACAGTTCGTAGAAATCCTTGAAAAGTCCCTTGGTCAGCAGCTCGGAATGCAGTGCCGCGACCCCATTGACCGAGAAGCTCCCGACGATTGCCAGCCAGGCCATACGGACCTGGGGGTCTGGGCCTTCCTCGATCAAGGACATGCGGCGCACCCGATCGGTGTCGCCCGGCCAGCGTTGGCGGACGTCTGCGAGGAAGCGGGCGTTGATCTCGTAAATGATCTCGAGCAGGCGGGGCAGCAGGCCCTTGAAGAGCCGCACCGGCCAGCGCTCCAGGGCTTCGGGCAGCAGCGTATGATTGGTGTAGGCCATACAGCGGTTGGTGATCGCCCAGGCCTCGTTCCATTGCAGACGATGGTCGCCGTCGTCGAGCAGGATGCGCATCATCTCGGCCACTGCGATGCTCGGATGGGTGTCATTGAGCTGGAACACGTTGCAGTCGGCGAACTCGGCCAACGGCCTGTCGCCCCACTGGCGGAACACGTCTTGCAGGCTGGCCGATGTCAGAAAATACTGCTGGCGCAGGCGCAGTTCTTTGCCGTTTTCGCTGGCGTCGTTCGGATACAACACCATCGTGATGTTCTCTGCCTCGTTCTTGCTCGCAACCGATTCGGTGTAGTCGCCGGCATTGAACTCCTTCAGGTTGAACGCGGCGGTGGCCGAGGCCGACCATAGCCGCAGCGTGTTGACGATGTTGTTGCGATAGCCCGAGACCGGCACGTCGTAGGGGACCGCCAGCACATCTTCGGTGTCGACCCAGCGGCTATGCGATTTGTGCTGCAGGTCGATGAAATGCTCGATGCGTCCACCGAACTTCACCACTTGGGTGTACTCGGGGCGCTCCACCTCCCACGGGTGGCCGTCGCGCATCCAGTGATCCGGGTCCTCGACCTGGTAGCCGTTGTCTATGTGCTGATGAAACATGCCGTACTCGTAGCGCAGGCCATAGCCGGTCACCGGCAGGCCGAGCGTGGCGCAGCTGTCGAGGAAACACGCCGCCAGGCGACCGAGGCCGCCGTTGCCCAGACCGGCGTCCGGCTCAGTGTCCTCGATTTCCTCGAGCGTGATCGCGAAGTCCTTCACCGCCTGGTTGACCGGTTTCTCCAATTCCAGATTGAGCAGGTGGTTGCCGAGCGAGCGCCCGATGAGATATTCGAGCGAGAGATAATGCGCGCGTCGAACGCCGTCACGCTTGTAATAGCACCAGGTGTTGCGCCAGTCGCTCATGATGCGATCGCGGATCGTGTAGGTCAGTGACTCGTAAAGATAGAATCGGTCACAGCCGAGGAAGCGGCCGAGGTGGTACTCGAGGTAGTGCCGCATATCGCGGCTCAGCGTCTCCGCATCGCTCGGCAGCGCCGGCATATTCGGCAGTACACAGGTTTCGGTAGTGTCTTGTTCAGCCACGAGGCAGTTCTCCTATGTCTTGCTCGGCAAGGTACAGGGCGACATAGGCCTCGGCACTCTTGCGCCAGCCATAGTCTGCCCGCATACCGGTTTTGATCAGTTTCATCCACTGTTTCGGTTTCGCATGCAGCGCAATGGCGCGCAGTAATGCCTGCTGCAGCGCGGCGCTGTCCGGCTCGACGAATACGAAGCCATTGGCCTCGCCACGCGCGATGCTGCGCGCCGTTGTGTCCTCGACGGTGTCGGCCAGCCCGCCGGTGGCGCGGACCACCGGCGGGGTGCCATAGCGCAGGCTGTACATCTGATTGAGGCCGCAGGGCTCGTAGCGTGAAGGCATGGCGAAGATGTCGCAGCCTGCCTCGAGCCGATGGGCCAGCACCTCGGAGTAGCCGATGTGGCAGAACACCCGGTCCGGATGGTCCGTCGCCAGTTGCTGCAGCCGCTGCTCCAGCGCGCTCTCGCCGGCGCCGATCAACACGAACCGGGCATCGCTGTGCACGAGCAGCGTCGGGATCGCGTCCAGCAGCAGGTCGATCCCCTTCTGGTGAACCAGGCGACCGATCGAGCCGACCAGAGGGCCGGTCGCCTCCCGGGCGGCCGGTGTTGCCCCGAGCGCGTCGAGCAGGGCCTCGCGATTGGCGCGCTTACCGGACCGGATCTTGCCGTCGACGTGATAGCGGGCGGCCAGCAGCGGGTCACTGCGCGGGTCCCATGTGACGTCGTCTATCCCATTCAGGATGCCGACCAGCTTGTGTGCATTGGCCTCGAGGACTGCGGCATAGCCGTAGCCGTACTCCGGTGTCCGGATCTCCTGCGCATAGCTCGGGCTTACCGTCGTGATCAGATCGCTGAACACCAGACCCGACTTGAGCATCGACAGCCGACCGTAAAACTCGCCGTGATCCATCGACCACCAGTGTGGCGGCAGTGAAAGGTCCTCGAAGGTCGCGAAATCGATCTGGCAGTCGTAGGCGAGATTGTGCACGGTGAACAGGGTTCGCGGCCGCGCCGTATGCAGCGCGAGGAACGCAGGGACCAGGCCGGTCTGCCAGTCGTTCGCATGCACCACATCGGCCTGCCAGCCGATGCCCAGCCCATCCATTGCGAGCGCAGCGATTGCCTCGCAGAACAGCGTGAAGCGCTGCGGGTTGTCCGGCCAGTCTTCGCCGGACGCATCGGTGTAGGGCAAACCGGGGCGATCAAACATTGCCGGCTCATCGACCAGCCAGAGTGGCGCCGAGCATTCCGGGTGCGCGGCCTCGAGGATGCGCACCTCGCGACCGCCGCTGAGCGGCAGCCAGCCGAGTACAGCCAGATGCCCGACCCGGCCGAGCACCTCGCGGTAGGCGGGCAGCATGACGCGCACGTCCACCCCCAGGTCGTTCAGCGCGTTTGGCAGGCTATGTGCGACATCGGCCAGACCACCGGTCTTTATCAGCGGAAAGAGTTCACTAGCGGCGAACAGGAGTTTCATGATCGTTCAGCGTACAGGTTGCAGGAATACCGCGGCCAGCGGCGGCAGGCTCACTCGTGCCGAGCAGGGAAGATCGTTCCAGGGATCGCGGCTTGCCTCGATCTGGCCCGCGTTGCCGAGGTTGCTGCCACCGTAGCAGGCGGCATCCGTGTTGAGTAGCTCACGCAAGGTCCCGGCGAACGGCAGGCCGACCCGATAGCCTTCGCGCGGGATCGGGGTGAAGTTGAACAGGCAGACGACCGCCTCACCGTCGCCCTGGCGGATCAGCGACAGAATCGAATGATCGCTGTCGTGACAGTCTATCCACTCGAAACCCCGTTGATCGAAATCGAAGCGATGCAGCGCGGGCAATTCTCGATAAAGCCGGTTCAGGTCGCGCACCAGCGACTGGATCCCCAGATGATTCGGGTTCTCGAGCAGTGGCCAGTCCAGGGCTTCGTGCGAGCGCCATTCGTGCCACTGGCCGAACTCGCCGCCCATGAACAACAGCTTCTTTCCCGGGTGGGCGTATTGCCAGGCGAACAGCAGCCGCAGGTTGGCGAACTTTTGCCAGACATCCTTTGGCATCTTGTCCAGCAGGCTGCGCTTCAGGTGCACCACCTCGTCGTGTGACAAGGGAAGCACGAAGTTCTCCGTGTAGGCGTACATTTGACTGAAGGTGAGCTTGTCGTGGTGGTAGCGTCTATGCACCGGGTCGAGGGCGATGTAGGAAAGCGTGTCGTTCATCCAGCCCATGTTCCATTTCATGCTGAAACCTAGCCCCCCCATCCAGTTCGGTCGCGAGACCATCGGCCATGCCGTCGACTCCTCGGCGATGGTCAGTGCCCCGGGGAAGCGCGCATGCAGGACCGCATTCACATGCCGCAGGAATTCGATGGCATCCAGGTTTTCCCTCCCACCGTACTGGTTCGGCAGCCAGTTGCCCTCGTCGCGCGAATAGTCCAGGTACAGCATCGAGGCGACCGCGTCGACCCGCAGGCCGTCCACGTGAAACTCTTCCAACCAGTACACGGCGTTGGCCAACAGGAAATTGGCCACCTCACGACGGCCATAGTCAAAGACCAGCGTGCCCCACTCGCGGTGTTCGCCGCGCCTTGGATCGGCGTGCTCGTACACGGTTTCGCCGGTAAACCGGGCGAGCGCGAAATCGTCTCTCGGAAAGTGGCCAGGCACCCAGTCGAGGATGACGCCGACCCCCGCGCCATGACAGCGGTCGATCAGATAGCGCAGGTCATCCGGTGTACCGAATCGGGCGCTTGGCGCATAGTAGCCAGATACCTGGTAGCCCCAGGATTCGTCCAACGGGTGCTCCATCACCGGCAGCAACTCGACATGCGTATACGCAAGGTCGACGAGATAAGGCACGAGTTGGTCGGCCAGTTCGCGAAAGTTCATGAAACTGCCGTCGTCCCGGCGTTGCCACGACCCAGGATGTACCTCATAGATGCTCATCGGCCGGTTCATCCACTGCCAGTGCGGACGCTGGGCCAGCCAATCCTGGTCCTGCCACTGGAACGCGTCGGGCGTCGCGATACGCGATGCCGTGTCCGGGCGGAGGGCCATCCGCTGGCCATAAGGGTCGGCCTTCAGGGTCGGATGGCCGGCTCGGCTGATGAATTCGAACTTGTATAGATCTCCGGGTTGCAGGCCAGGGATGAAAAGCTCCCAGACGCCCCCGCCGCCGCGGTTGCGCATCGGGTGCCTGAGGCCGTTCCAGTCGTTGAAGTCACCGACCACGCTGGCGCGCTTGACCGCCGGGGCCCAGACCGCAAAACGACAGCCATCGATACCGTCTACCTGCAGGAAATGGGCCCCGAGCAGACGATAGATGTGGTGATGCCGCCCTTCACTGAACAAATGCAAATCGACTTCGGGCAGCAGCGGGGCAAAGCTGTAGGGAGAAACCTGCGAGCGGCGCCGGCCATCGGCCTTGTCCGTCCAGTGCAGGCGGTAGTGGGTGGGCAGCGCGGACGCCTGACCGGCATCCAGCGTGAACTCGAAAAGGTCGGTGTTCGGGATCCGTTGCATCGGGCCGACGTCGTCGAGCTGCACGTCCTCCGCGCTCGGCATGAAGGCACGCACGATCTGGGTGCCGCCAATGTCCTGTCGGCCAAGCACGCTGAACGGGTCGTGCCACTCGCCACGCTGCAACATGGCCAGCGGGTAGGGCAGCTTAGGCGGCATGCAACCTCCCGCTCGCATCGATGATCTGGCGAATGCGCCCGGGCAACTCGTCGCCGAGCATGTCCCAGTCAAACTGCCATCGCCAGTTGCCTTCGCTGACACCCGGGGTGTTCATGCGCGCCTCGCGGCCGAGGCCGAGATAATCCTGCAGCGGCGCGATCGCCAGGTGTGCCCGGCTGTCCATCGCCACCCTGACCATCAGGTCGGCGATGTCGTCGCTCGGGGCCAAGCCGAGGACCTGAAATACGAAGTCTTTGGTCTGCGGGTCCAGGCCATCGAACCAGCCGACACAGGTATCGTTATCGTGCGTGCCGGTGTAGGCGATCGTGTCCGGCGTGATATTGGCCGGCTTGTGCGGATTATCGGCAAAGTGGTCAAAAGCGAACTGCAGGATCGCCATGCCGGGCAGTCGGTACTTGAGCCGCAGCTGGCGCACCTCTTCGGTGATCACTCCCAGGTCCTCCGCGACGATAGGCAGATCGCTGAATCTCGCCTGGAGGGTCGCGAGCAGTGGGTCGCCCGGTGTCTCCTGCCAGAAGCCGTCGACCGCTGTCTCGCAATTGGCATCGATCATCCAGACCGCGGCCAGGCCGCGGAAATGGTCGATCCGGACCATATCGAACAGCTCGAACTGCCGCTGCATCCGCGAAATCCACCAGCTGAAGCCATCCTGCTGCATGCGGTCCCAGCGGTAATGCGGATTGCCCCAGCGTTGGCCCAGCGCAGCGAAGTAGTCCGGCGGCACGCCGGCGACATGGGTCGGCCGACCCTCGTCGTCGAGCAGGAAGTCTTCTGGCCTGGCCCAGGTGTCGGCGCTGTCGTGGGCGATGAAGATCGGCATATCGCCGAACAGCCGGATCCCGCGATCCCTGGCGTGTTGGCGCACGCGTCCCCAGGCGCGGTCCAGTCGATACTGCCGCTGCTTAATGCGCAGGATATCGGCGTCATCGAGCGCGCGTGCGCCGCGCAGCGCTTTCGGCTCGCGGTACCGGAAAGGGTCCGGCCAGGCCGTCCAGGTCTCCTGATTGAAGCGCCGCTTGAGCACCTGAAACAGTGCGAAATCATCCAGCCAATGCGCCTGGCGTGCGCAGTATTCCTCGAACTCGGATTGATTCAAGGGTGGGTCGTCCGGCGCCAGCAGGCCCGTGTTCCCGGCGAACGCCGAGGGGCTCTGATAGGGAGACCCGTAGGCATCCGGGATCACCAGCGGCAGCATCTGCCAGACGGTCAGCCCGGCGGCGACCATGAAGTCTAGCCAGCGCAGCGCGTCATCGTCGATTCGTGCCGAGGGCAATGAGGTGACGTGCAGCAGGATCCCCGCGTGGCGAGTGTCCCATTGTTCATCCATGACCACGTCGCATCGTACCGCTGTTTTCGGCCTTTCCACCGCCACTCGAGATAGGCCGGTCAAGCCCCGGTGGTACGTCTTCTCCGAGCATCTCGTAGAGATTGCTCAGCTGCTGGCGGTAGAGTCGGTCGAAGTCGTTCACGCTGTCGGCAGGGTTGTAGTCGCCGAACCACCAGAACCAGTCCGAGCCCTCGCAGATCGCCAGTTGGCGTTCGATGCGCGCGATCTGCGCCGCGTCGAAGCGCTTCGCACCGGTCACCCGATCGTAGGTCTTCTTGGCCTCTATCAGGAGATCCCAGGCCCGATTCTTGTCTGCTTCCCCGATCCAGGTCGAAAACGAGCCATAGACCCAACTGCCGGGACACAGCGAGGGCAGTGGCTGCGCCTCACAAACCTGCAGGGCCTCGCTGAAAGTAATCGGCCGGACGTGTTCGCTAGTGACCAGTTCCTCGTACATCGCGCCGAGAAAGTGGAAAGCATTGTCCGGGTAGTACTCCCAGGCATTCTCGCCATCGAGAATCACGCTGACCACATGCTGGTCACAAGTGTCGCCGAGGTAATGTGCGATGTTCTTCAGGTGCTGGTTGAAGTCTGCCGCTGCATCGGTCGGATTCCATTGCTGGTATTCGAAACCGATCATGTCCGAGAGGCCATCGTCCCGAAAGAAGATGTTGGTCTTGCACCCATCGACCAGATGCGGACAGAAAAGACTACGACGCGCCTCTTCGCCGTGTGTATCGATTCCGGATAGAAAGCGGCTGTTGTTCCACACGCCCTCGCCGGATGCGGTCCAGCGGATGCCGAACTCGTCGAGCACCTTCAAGGCTTCGCTGCTGACACCACCCTCGGACAGCCAGATGCCCGTCGGTCGGCAACCGAGGAAATGTTCGAATACCCGCAGGCCCTCCCGCATGTGCCAGCGCGCGCGTTCGAGACCGCCAGGATACTCCAGGGTCTCGGGCCCCTTTGCCTCGGGCAGCGCACAATGCATCGAATCGATATCGAGCAGCAGCGGGACGATCGGGTGACCGTAGGGCGTCATCGACAGCTCGATCTGACCCTTGCGCGCAAGATTTGCATAGCGTCCCAGCAAGCCGTCGAAGGCATCGCACATGACTTCCAGCAATGCGCGCCGGGCTTCCGCGTCGAACACGCCCTCGTGTTTGAGAAGCCCCCTGACGTGCGGCAGTTGCGTCAGTGAAAAGCCGAACCATGCGAGGTGGTACCAGCTCACGAGGTCGAGGAAGAACTGCTCGTTCATGTAGGCCAGATGCTGTGGATCGACATGGCTGCCGTCCGCCGCCATCACCATGTCGAACAGGCTGCGGAATTTCGGATGCACATCGATCATCAGCGGCGCATGCGCGCGCCGGCAGGCGCTCACGATCTCTGCGCGTGCCACTGGGTCCGCCGGGACCGGATCGATCCCGGCCAGCAGGTTGAGTAGCGGGTCGGAAAACCGGGAATCGGAGGCCAGATGGCGCTTGAACTGGTCTGCATAGTCATCGAGTTGTTCGAGCAGCACTGGGGTGAAGTTGACCACGCAGCGCATCTTCGGGTGCGCTTCGAGGTGCGCGGCCATGTCGACGTAGTCTTTCAGCGCGTGCAGGTAAACCCAGGGCAGCCGGTATTCACCATCTTGGCTCTCGCGATACCAGGGCTGGTGCATATGCCAGCACAGTACCAGGTTGAGGTGGGGACTCTCGCTCTGTGACATCGTTCAGTCGCGCTCGTAGTGCAGGCGCTGGTTCATCATCCCGGGCGTCACCAGCACGATACCCTCGTCGGTCACCAGGAACCGCTTGCGGTCCTCCTCGGGATCGACACCGACCTGGAATCCGTCAGGTATTACCGTTCCTTTGTCGACGATGCAGCGTCTCAATGTGCAATCTCTGCCGATCCGCACCTTCGGCAGTATCACGCTCTCCTTGATATAGCTGCCGGTCTCGATCTGCGTATTGAAAAAGATCACAGAGCGTTTGACCTTTGCGCCGGAGACGATGCAGCCGCCGGCGACCAGCGAATCGATGGCCTGGCCGCGCCGCTGTTCATCGTCGAACGCGAACTTCGCCGGCGGGCTTTGCGCCTGATATGTCCATATCGGCCAGTCGCGTTCATAGAGGTTGAGTTCGGGCTCGATGTCGCACAGTTCGATATTGGCCTTCCAGTAAGAATACAGCGAGCCGACGTCACGCCAGTAGGCCGGCTCACCTGCATTGTTGAGGAACGGAAAGGCCATCGATTTCGCGCTTTCGATCGCGGCCGGGATGATATTCTTGCCAAAATCGTGCTGCGAAGTCTCGTCCTCCGAGTCGGCGGTCAGCGCTTTGGTCAGGAACTCCATCGAGAAGATATAGATGCCCATCGAGGCCAGTGCGAGGTCCGGTTTGCCGGGGATCGGTTCCGGTTCCTCGGGTTTCTCGCTGAAGCGCATGATGCGGTAGCGCTCGTCCACCGACATCACGCCGAACGCCTTCGCGTCCTCCAGTGGCACCTCGATGCAACCGACCGTCAGTTCTGCCGCCTCCTGCACGTGTGCCGCCAGCATCTTCGCGTAATCCATCGTGTAGATATGGTCGCCGCCCAGCACAAGCACGTAATCGGGTTCATGCCGATAGATGATGTCCAGGTTCTGGTAGATCGCATCGGCCGTCCCCTGGTACCACTCAGGGCGCAGCCGCTGCTGGGCCGGAATGATCTCGACGAATTCTCCGATCTCGGGACGCATGAATCCCCATGCGCGCTGCAAGTGCCGAATCAGCGAATGCGATTTGTACTGAGTCAGTACGCCGATGCGGCGCAGACCCGAGTTGATGCAGTTGGACAGTGCAAAGTCGATGATCCGGTACTTGCCGCCGAACGGCACCGCCGGCTTCGCCCGCCATTTGGTCAGATTTCTCAGCCGGGAGCCTTCGCCCCCCGCAAGCACCAGGACAAGGGTACGGCGCGTGATATCGCTGACTGCCTGCGGTTCGACGTAGTACTTGTACAGGTGATGTTGTTCCTTGCTGCTCGTCATGTCACTGCCCTGTCATGTGTCTCGCGATCTCTTCGCTGTAAGTGCGCTCCGCGGTCCAGCGTCCTTCGACAGAGGCGCTGTGGACGGATGCGGCTGCATGGAGTTCACTCACTACGCCCGGCCCGCTGGAGGCGATGCCTGAGCGCCGCGCGCGATTGGCGGATAGCGCATGTCTGAGCGGCTGGAGGGCCATCCTCGGTCCAGGTGCGTCAGCGGTCGGTGTCGTCCATCTCGGCTGCCCGGGGGCATCATTTGCGTTCACTCTATCGACTCGGCCGTGGTGGCCAATTGACCGCCGGCAAACGCGAGGCAGTTTCTCTCCACCAGGACCAGCGCATGCGCGACGTTGCTTACCCGCGCTATCGGAAGCTTCGCCCCGCTCCGCCATTGCCCGACCGCCTCGGTTTTGCTCTCCCCGGTCACCAGGACCAGCATCGAGCGGCAATTCTGTAGTGTCTTGACGCCCAAGGTAACCCGGTTCGGCGGTGGTTTGGGCGCGTTCTTGACCGCAAACGCTGCCTTGTCAGGCCAGTCATGGCCGGGGAAAAGGCTTGCCGTATGGCCGTCCTCCCCCATGCCCAGCAGCACCATGTCGAACGGCAGTGCGTCACGTATCAGTTCGCGGTACCTCGCAGCGGCCGGCTTGGCGCCGAGTTCGGTCGGGATCGGATAGTGCCTGCCGACACGCCTGGCCAACCCGCTGTCGACCACCATCTGGCTGTTGCGCTGCGGATCGTCTGCCGGCAGGCAACGCTCATCGCCATAGTACAGCACCCAGCGCTTCCACTGCTGGTCGCTGGCCGCGAGCCGCCGGTAGGTCGCCAACGGGGTGCCGCCACCCGCCAGCACCAGCCTGAAACGCCTGCGTTGCGCAATTGCGTTACGCGCCGCGATACCGATCAGCCGGCAGGCTGCGTCCGCAACCGCGGCCGCATCCGCTTCGGTTCTCCATTCTGTCATCACTCGGGATCCAGCTGGTGGCGCCAGTAATGGTGCTCCTTGTTGAATATGCGACTCACCTCCCCAGGCTCCGATTGACCGGCCGGATGCGTCGGTATGAAGTCGCGTTCGCTGGCCCAGACACCCAGTACCGGGTCGACGATCCGCCAGGCCCACTCCACCTCGTCGTAACGCAGGAACAGTGAACGGTCACCCTCGATCACGTCAAGCAGCAGGCCTTCGTACGCGTCGGTCCGCGCGTGATGCTCGCAGCGGAACGGGGCATCTAGGCTGATCTGGCGGGTCTTCATCTGCAGGCCGGGCTCCTTGACCGAGATTTCCAGGCGCAGCGACTCTTCCGGCGCGATGCTCATGATCAACCAGTTCGGAGGCGGCCAGTCGATGTGGGCACTGCGGAAGAAGTGCTTGGGCGGCTGCTTGAAGCAGATCGCCACCATGGTGCGCGCCTCGGGCATGCGTTTGCCGGTGCGCAGGTAGAAAGGGACGTCGCGCCAGCGCCAGTTGTCGATGTACAGGCGCATCGCGGCGTAGGTCTCGGTGACACTGCGCGGGTCCACGCCGGGTTCCTCGAGATAGCCGGGCACGCTGTGTCCGTCGATCTGACCCTGTGCATACTGCGCGCGGTAAGCCTGGGTCGGTACCGCGGCCGGGTGGATGGGGCGGACCGATTTGAGCACCTTGACCTTTTCGTCGCGCAGGTCTTCCGCATCCATCGATACTGGCGGCTCCATCGCGACCAGTGCCATCAGTTGCATCAGATGGCTCTGCAGCATGTCGCGCAGCGCGCCGGTACCCTCGTAGAAGCCGGCACGGCTGCCGACGCCCAGTTGCTCGGTGCGGGTAATCTGCACATGGTCGATGTAGTTGCGGTTCCACAGGGGTTCGAGCATCAGATTGGCGAAGCGCGAAACCAGCACGTTCTGCACCATGGCCTTGCCCATGTAATGGTCGATGCGGAAGGTCTGCGCTTCGCGTAGGTGGCGGCGGATCTTGTGCTGAAGATTCTGCGCACTCTCTAGGCTGTAGCCGAAAGGCTTTTCGATCACGACCCGGCGCCAGGCCCCATCCTCTGCAAGCATCTGCTGCTGATCCAGGGATTCGACGATGCCCCCGTAGTTGGCGGGCGGCAGAGAGACATAGAACACGTGATTGTTCGGGAACTGTTTCTGTTCCAACAGTGCCGCCAGGCGCACGAAGGTCTCGGTTTCGGCCAGGTCGCCCTCGAAATAGTGGATGCGATCGCAGAAGCGGTCGCAGTTGGTCACGGCCAGCGGGTCGCGGGCGTTTTCGGCGAGGATGTCGCGTACACGCGCCAGCCAGGCCTCCTGCGAGAAAGGGCGGCGCCCGCAACAGACGATCTGGATCGCCGGCGCGAGCATGCCGGCATTGTCCAGGTGAAACAGTGCTGGCAGCAGCTTGACCTGCGCCAGGTTGCCCGTGGCACCAAAGATGACCAGTGTGCAGTTCTCAGTCACCGACCCTCTCCTCGCTGAGATCACCGGTCCAGCGGGTATGCCAGCGTGCATCGGGCTCGCGGTCGACGCGCTGATAGCTGTGTGCCCCGAAGTAGTCGCGCTGGGCTTGCAGCAGGTTGGCCGGCACGACGGCGCTGCGGTACCCGTCGTAGAAACTCAGTGCCGCGGTCATTGCGGGCAGTGGAATGCCGGACCGGATACCAAGCGACACGGCCTCGCGCCAACCATGCTCCGCGCTGCGCAGCGCGGATGCAAAGAAATCGTCGAACAGCAGGCTGGGCAATTCGGCGTCGCGGTCGAAGGCCTGCTTTATGTCATCCAGAAAACGGCTTCGGATGATGCAGCCGGCGCGCCACAGCAGCGCGATTTCACCGTATGCGAGCCGCCAGCCGTGTTCGTCCGCGGCGACCCGCATTTGCAGGAAGCCCTGGGCGTAGGAAATGATCTTGGCTGCGTAAAGCGCATCGTGAATTGCCTGAAGCATCTCGGCCCGGTCGCCGTGATATGCCGCGTGAACGCCGCCGAGGCGTGCCGCTGCGGCGACCCGCTCATCCTTCATTGATGACAGGACCCGGGCGAATACCGCCTCGCTGATCAGGGTCAGCGGTACCCCGAGCTCCAGCGCATCGATCGCAGTCCACCGCCCGGTCCCCTTCTGGCCCGCGGCGTCACGGATGTGATCGACCCGCAGGCTACCGTCGGCCTCGGTCACTCTCAGGATCTCGGCGGTGATCTCGATCAGGTACGACGACAGCACGCCCTCGTTCCAGCGGGTGAAGGTCTCCGCGATCGCTTCGTCGGACATGCCCAGACCGTCACGCATCAGCTGCCAGGCCTCGGCAATCAGTTGCATGTCGCCGTATTCGATGCCGTTGTGGATCATCTTCACGTAGTGGCCGGCGCCTCCCTCGCCGACCCAGCGGCAGCAGACCTCGCCGTCCTCCGCCCGCGCTGCGATGCGTTGGAGGATCTCGCTCACCAGCGGCCAGGCGTCCGGGTCCCCCCCCGGCATGATCGATGGCCCGTGGCGTGCGCCTTCCTCGCCGCCCGAGATCCCGGTGCCGAGAAAGCGTATGCGTTTGTCGCGCAGGGCCTGGTAGCGTCTTTGGCTGTCGCGGAAATGGGAATTGCCACCGTCGATCACCACATCGCCCGGCGCGAGGTGGGGCAGCAGGCCCTCGATCACCCGGTCGACGACCTGGCCCGCCTTGGCCATCAGGAAGACCACCCGCGGGCGGGTCAGCGAGGCGGCGAGGTCGGCGAGGTCGAAGCTTGCATGGATGCCGCTGCCGTCGGGCAGACCGGCCATGAACTCCTCGGTTGTACTCGCGGTGCGATTGTAGACGGTGACCTCGAGTCCATGATCGGCCATGTTCAGCGCGATGTTGCGGCCCATGACGCCGAGGCCGTAGACGGCGATGTCGGAAGGCATAGTCTGGTATCCCGTTGTTCGTTGCCGACGCGCCCCAGGCGTGCCGGAAATCATCACCTGCAATTTTCGTGCTCGATGCAGGCCGCGCCGGTGGTCGCCCGAGTTGGCATCGATGCCGCGCGGCAGCGCGGTGCGCGCCCCACTTTGGCACATTCGCCGCCGCACCGGGCGAGCGTATGTCCTCACCCGATGCGCGGTCGCTACCCTACATCGGCGGCGACGACAGGGCTACCGCATGGTCGGTCATGGTGCTGAGTCGATCAGCCGAGCCCGATGGCCGCGCGCAGTTCCGTGCTGCTCATCACGTGGCAGTAGATCATGTTGATGATCTCCAGCTCCCTGTGATGCAGTTCGTCGGTGCCCGCCGCGCAGCAGTCCTCGACCACGACCACGCGGAAGCTCTCGTCAGCCAGGCTGCGCACGGTCGACGAGACGCACTGGTCGGTGTAGATCCCGGTCACGATCAGGTTGCGGATGCCCATATTGGCGAGTACGAGGCGCAGGTTGGTCCCGGTCAGCGCGCTATCGGTGGTCTTGGTCACGACGATCTCGCCGGGTCGCGGGGCGAGTTGCGGGATGATCTGCGATGCCTCGCTGTCTCTTGGCATCAGCAGGTTGTTCCAGCCCGGCATTTTCTGACTCAGCGACCGGTCCCGGCCATCTGCGAGCAGGCAGGCGATGCGGGCATGGACGACATCCATGCCGCGGTCGCGAAAAGCGGTTTGCAGTGCGTGCAGGTTCGGGATCACGATGTCGTTCATGCGCTTGTGGAACGGCGCCCACCGCGCCTGCTCGGACGCGGTCGGTCTCGGTGCCATGCCGTAGTTCTGCACATCGATGCACAGCAGTGCGGTCTCCGCCGGCGCCAGCGACAGGTCTTCGGGCTCCGGGGCATCCTGGTAGTAAAAGGATCGGTGGGCTGTCTTCCAGCTCATGGGGACGGTCTCCGTGTGCGGCCGGGCCGCAAGGTTGCGGGTGTCTGCGCACAAGAGTAAATCGATCGGATTCCGGTTTTCCAGTCTGCCCCGCGCCGGTCGCGACGCAGCCGCGGCCGAGGTCGTGATGTCCTGGCGATTGCGCGGCGATTCAGACGAGAATGCGGGAATGCTGCGCAGCACGACATCCGGATTGCAAATATCCTGGCGAGCCGCCAAAGTTTGGTGGCGCCTGTTGATCGCGCTGCCGTTGCTTTCGATCGCGTCGGCGCCCGGGCTGACATCCGACGCGGGGCTGTGGCTGCTCGTCGATACCGGGGACCAGACCCTGACCGTCATGCAGGGCGCAGAGCCCATCGAGCGCTTGGCGAACATCGCGATCGGCCGCTACGGTGCCAGCCGTGCGAAGCGCCGTGGTGACAACATGACGCCCAAGGGGCGTTTCCGGGTGACCCGGGTAAATCACGACAGCGATTTTTATCGCTTCATCGGTCTGGACTATCCCGACGTCCGGCGTGCCCGGCAGGCCCACGAGGCCGGGGAGATCGGTAGCGCTGCGCTGCAGCGTATCCTGCGGGCGCACGCGCGCGGCGAGTCACCGCCGCAGGACACGGCCCTCGGGGGACACATCGGTATTCACGGACTCGGCCGGGGCGACCCGCAGATGCATGAGACGATGAACTGGACGCGGGGCTGCGTGGCGCTTACGGATCGGCAGATGGATAAGCTGTTGCGCTGGGTAAGTACGGGCATGGCGGTGGAAATCCGTTGACCGGCGTTTTACCCTGAGATCGCATGCCCGCGCCACCGGCGTGCCGCATGCCGAATCAGGGAAAGTCGCCAAGAGGAAACATTGATGAACAAAGTCCCATTCAAACCCATCGTCGTGATGGCCGCCTGCGGCCTGCTCTTCGGCTGCGCTACCGTGAAGCAGAGTGACCTGGACGAGGTGCGTGCCATTGCCGAGAGCGCGGCTGCGGATGCCGCGGCCGCGAATCGGGCTGCTGCCGCTGCACAGTCCAGCGCCGATGCCGCGATGGACACGGCGGCCAGCGCGAAAGCCCAGTCCGCCGAGACGGAGACCAAGATCGACCGCATGTTCAAAAAAGCGATGTATAAATAGTGGGCGCGGTCAGCGGCGGCCCCTGTAGCCCGCCGCCGCTGACCGGCATGTTATCTGAACATCGGGTTGCCGATCGGGCGCCCGAGCAGGCCCGGTTTCGAGACCGCTACCGGCACACCGTGACTTTCCTCGACAGCGCTGCGCAGCGCCTGACCGTCGAGTACCACCGGGCGTTCGTCTAGCTCGGCGTAGACGCGCTCCAGCGTGAATCGCAGCAGATCGCGCGACGCGTTCTCGTCTTCGTCCAGCGGCGGGTGAACCTCGACATACAGTATCCCGTCGTGCCAGCCGGTCTTCACCGGCTGATTCACGATCTGCACCGGTGTCCCGACCGAAACGCGGCCGAACAACTCCTCGATGTCCTCCGGGAGCAACCGGACGCAGCCGTGCGTGACGCGCATGCCGACGCCGTAGGGCTTGTTCGTGCCGTGGATCAGGTAACCGGGTCGTGCCAGACGCAGCGCATAGTCGCCGAGCGGGTTGTCGGGCCCCGCCGGAATCACCCGCGGCAGGTCTTGGCCGGCGTCGGCCGCTTCCTTTCTGATCGACGCCGGTGGCGTCCAGCTCGGGTTGCGCTGCTTGCGCGCGATTCGGGTCTCGCCCAGCGGGGTCTTCCAGTCCATCCGGCCGACACTGGCCGGGTAGGTATCCACCACCGCGGCGCTGCCTTTGGCTGCCGCCGGAAAGTGGTAGATGCGCATCTCGGGCAGGTTCAGCACCAAGCCACGGCGCCGTGCGTCGGGCAGTATGTAACGGCTGGGGCTCACCACCGGCGTGCCGTCGTCGGGCAGCCAGCGGTCTGCCTGGGGGTTGGCGATCCGGATTTCATCCTGGCCGACGTCGTGGCTGCGCGCGATGTCCAGCAGCGTCGCACTGCGGCTGGCGGTCACCAGCCGCAACTCGCCGACGAGGTCGTTACCCGGCGCCGGCAATGCGAAACGCGCACTCCAGGCGGTCGCCGGAAAGAACAGCGTGGCTGCAAGTAACAAGCGACAGAATGATCGGCGCGCTTTCATGCGGGTGAAAGTACGTCAAGGGTTGTCGTGCGGCAAGGGCACACGCCGCGGTAGGCATCCGGCGTCGTGGCGAGTCGGATAGGCGATTCGCTGTGCCGATCTCACTCAAGTGGCCACTGGCAGGGGCGACCGCCCGACCTGCGCCATCGTGGGTGCGGTGAACAGGAACAGGGCGAACAGCCGGACTGGCAGCAGGCACGCGGCGGCGCCCTGGATGTCGCGAGACCTCAGGTCGAGGGAAGGCATAGGGCTCCTTCGACCTGCGAAGGGCGCCGGCAGCTCGGTTCAGAACACCAGGTTCATCATCAACATCATCACGACCAGGAACAGGATGGTCATGCCGCCGCCGGCGCGCAGGAAGTCCGGTACGCGGTAGCCGGCCGGACCCATGATCAATGCGTTCACCTGGTGGGTGGGGATCAGGAACGAGTTCGAGGTGGCGATCGCAACGGTCAGCGCAAACACGGCTGGGTTGGCGCCGGCACCGATCGCGATATTGACCGCCAGCGGCACCAGCAGCACGGTCGCGCCGACATTGGACATGACCAGTGTGAAGAAGGTCGCGAGCACCGCAACGGCTGCCTGGATGACCCAGATGGGCATGTCGCCGACAACATTCAGGGTCTGCTCGGCGATCCATTTGGCGGTGCCCGAGGTCTCGACCGCGAGGCCCAGCGGGATCAGCGAGGCGAGCAGGAACACCGTCTTCCAGCTGACCGCGGTGTAGGCCTCGTCGATCTTCAGCACCCCGGAAAGGACCATGCCGACCGCGCCGGTCAGCAGTGCGACCGACAGCCGCAGGTCGGTGAACAGCACCAGGGACAGCGCGATCGCGAAGAATACCGCGGCGTGCCCGACCTTTTGGGGGCGTAGTTCCTCGTGCGGAAATTCTGTCGTGACCACGACGAAGTTGCGGTCATTCTGAAGACGTGCCAACGCATCCCACTGGGTGTGCACGATCAGCGTGTCGCCGCCCTGAAACGGGATGTCGCGAATGCTGTCCCCCTCGCGCATCGTCTCGCCGTCGCGGTGCAGCGCGATGGTCGCGATGCCGTAGACCTTACGCATCCAGACGTCGCGCGCGCTCTTGCCGACCAGGTTCGAACTCGGCGGGATGACC
>CBDTXT010000005.1:0-22273 GCA_965364465.1 uncultured Chromatiaceae bacterium | reverse complement strand
GTCCCTCGGTGGCATCCGGCAGATCCCCGGCGTTTCGGTGGACGCCGCAAGCATAGGATCTGAATGGTATCGCCGAAGAAACCGATTGGCTATCTGGCGCGCTGCGGCGTGCGGCGCATCAGCCCGTCATCGCCTCGAGTTCCTCCTGTGCAACATGCAGCTGTTCGAGACCGCCGTCGATCCGATCCGCGGGCAGGCCGAGCCGGGCGAGCGCCGTGACCCTGCCCGGATCAATGTCGCCCGCGACGCCGTCGTGCAGTTGGGCGACAATCACCAGGTCGGCGTAATCTGCGTTCCCCGGATGCTCGCGATACCAGTTTTCCGCCTCCTTGGCGGCATCGATTAACGGGGCCGGCAGTTGCCATTTGGAAAGTAGCAGTCCTCCCATCGGCGGCCGCAGTGCGTTGATGCTCGACTCGGGCGCGGCGGGGTTTGCCGCGACCTCTGGGAAATCGCGGGCGTAGGCGATGACCGCCAGCGCCCCTATGTCGTGCACCAACCCGGCGAGCATGGCCTCGTTCGCGTTGAGGCCCCTCACGCTGTCCGACAGCGCCTGGGTCAGCGCGGCTATACGGCGGCTATGCTCCCAGAGGGCCCGCATGCGTTTCGCGAGCGCGTCCGAGTCCGTGCGGAACAATTCGCGCAGCGCGAACGCTACGACCAGCAAACGGGTGTTCTGCATGCCCAGGCGGGTGACGGCTTCGATCAGGGTCCCGATCTGCGCGACGCCGCCGAAGCGCGCGCTATTCGCCGCTTTGACAAGCTTCAGTGCAATCGCCGGATCGGTCTCGATCACTGCGGCAACTGATCGCGCATCGGCGTCTTCGTCGTTTACCGCGTCGCCGATCCGCAGTGCCACCTCTGGCAGGCTGGGCAGCAGCAGGCGCTGCGCATTGAGGTCCTCGTAGATTTGCAGCGTGAGACGGTTCTCCGCGTCCATATGGCCGAAATCGTCCTGCTCCTCGACCTGGTAATTCTCCAGCGTCAGCGAGGAACTGTCCTCGAGGTTGGCCAGTGAGCGCTCAAGCAGGCCGTTATCGATCCGAAGGAAACGCACGTCGGTGGCTGCCTCCACCTGATAATGGCTGGGCCGCAGGCGCGCCAGTGGGGCCAGCGCCGAGGGATCGGTGTGTTCTATGGTCTTGCTGCCGCCGTCCTCGGCAATCAGCCGGCAACTGCCCTCTAGCAGGTACAGCGTGCAGTTGTCATCGGAACCTAGCGGCAGCAGTATCTTGCCCCTACGCTCCTCGTGTATCAGCAGTTGCTCGCTCAGCACCACCAGCTCATCCTGTGCAAGCTCGTGCAGCGTGCTCAAACGCCTCAGCACAGAGGGTTTCGGGTGGTCCGCGGTTTCCGTCATAGCTGCCCTGGCCAGGTGATGCGTCTCGTTCCCAGGGCATCGGCGGGCTGACTAGAGTCTTGAACCCGTCGCGAACGAAAAGGCCCGCCGGGCTCTCGCCGGGCGGGCCTTTTGCGGAGCTGCGTGCGATCAGAGGGCGCTGGACCCGACGATCTGGTGGGACAGCTCCACCACACGCATGGCCTTCTGCATATAGACTTCGCGGTAGTCTTTCAACAGGCCGTCCTGCGAGTAGTAGTAATCTTTTCCGGAAATGCCGTCCTTGTGCTCGATATCGATGAACTGCTTCTGCATCTCGAGCATTTCGCCGATCAGTTTGGCCTTTTCCGCCTTCAGGGTATCAATGTCACTCATTTTTCTCTCCAGATTCGGTTGAGAGTCTTCTACGCCCGCGAGGGACGCGTACCGTAGAGTATAACCTGATACTAATGTTCTGAGTCAACGACTTCAGCAGCCACACGCCGGCGTCTGCCCGGGCACGTTGAGCCGCAGCGCACCGGTAAGCTGCTCCACATGCTCAAGCCCCTGCCGTCCGAGGTAGTCGAGCAGACCCCGGTTGATCTTTGGCAGAATCAGCGGATCGTAGAACAGCGCGGTACCGACGCCGACAGCGGTTGCCCCGGCGAGCAGGAACTCGATTGCATCTTCGGGCACGGTTACACCACCCTGCCCGATAATCGGGATGCCGTGCGGCCTGGTAACCTGGTAGACTTGGTGCACCTTGAGCAACGCGATTGGCTTGATCGCCGGCCCCGAGAGTCCGCCCTGGTTGTTGCCGATATAGGGTGCTCGGGCCTCGATGTCGATGGCCATGCCCATCAGCGTGTTGATCACCGCGAACGCGTCGCTGCCGGCCTCGATGCAGCGCCTGGCATTTTCGGCGATGTCGGTCTGGTTAGGCGAAAGTTTGGTAATCAAAGGTTTTCGCGTGACACCGCGGCACGCCTCGACCACGCGGGCCGACATGTCGGGGTCGTTACCGAAGGCGACCCCGCCCTCTTTCACGTTCGGGCACGAGATGTTGATTTCGATCGCATCGATCGGCGAATCGTCGAAGCGGCGGGTTACCTCGATGTATTCTTCGACCGTCGAGCCCGAGACATTGGCGATGAAGCGTGTTTCATCGAAATCCAGCGATGGCAGAATGCCGTCCACGACCTCGTCGACACCCGGATTCTGCAAACCGATCGCGTTGAGCATGCCGGCCGGCGTCTCATAAATTCGGTGTGGGGCATTGCCCAGGCGCCGGTTGCCCGTGGTACCCTTCAGGCACACCGCACCCGCATCGCGGTTCGAGAAACCCTCGACCCGCGTGTATTCCTCGCCGAAACCCACGCAGCCCGACAGCAGCACCAGCGGTGTGGCGAAATGCATGCCGCAAAAATCCAAGGCCAGGCGTGGGTCGGTGGTAGCCATCGAGTTCGAGTTCCTCGCGTTGTTTCACGTTGTCCTGTATCAGCCGGAGATCCCGCCCAATACCGGCAATATCATACGCTTGTGCGCCAATACCGGCAGTACGCTTCATCTGATTCACCCGCTCGGTTTCGCCTTCGACGACCAACGGCTGCGGCGTGCCGGGCTCGACTATCGCGAATATGCCGACGTGCGGCAGCATGCGAGCTTCAGCGCCTTCCTCGACCAGGTCTCTCCCAGGCGCTGGTTCGGTGTGTCGACGCGCGGCATGACACCTTATGACGCCATCGTTTACCTGCCAGGTGACGCATTCGTGTTTGGACCCGAGACCCGCGGTCTGCCGCAGGCGATGCTGGATGAACTCCCGCGCGACCGCTTGCTGCGCCTGCCCATGCGCCCGGGCCAGCGAAGCCTCAACCTGTCGAACAGCGTCGCCGTGCTCGTCTATGAGGCGTGGCGACAGCAGGCCTTCTCGGGAGCGGAATAGGTCAAGATCCGCCTGCCGACGCCGATGATCATCAGACGAGTCGCGCGGCCGCGTGCCGTCGGCGGCCGTTTGTTTGGAGGCGCAATGCAACAGTCGGTCAGTCAAGCGACCCATCTGCGGATCACGCCACAGTCGGCATCGACCAAAAGATCACAGCCGCAGCGCCGGGCCGGCAACCGTGGCAGTCTGCTCCAATCCATGTTCTTTCGACCGGAGGGTGAGGTCACGCAGGAACAGGGTCAGGCGGTAGCGCGTATTCTGCTGGCCGCATTCGGCACCCTGTTGTTCTTTGCCGCAAGGCAGTTCGGTCATGGTGACCAACCGTTTCTGCTCGCATTGGCCTACATGCTGTCGAGCTTCTTCTATCTCTCGTTCGTGTCGCGCAACAAGCAGGCCTACCTCTGGCGACGCTACGTGGTGATATTGCTCGACCTCGGCGTCGCCACCTACCTGACCGCCTACTTCACGGCCGCAGGCGTTGCTTTCTACCCACTGTTCCTGTGGGTCATGATCGGAAACGGCATACGCTATGGCGAACGTTGCATGCAGTTTGCGACGCTGTTCGGCCTGCTCGGTTTCAGCGGGGCGATGGCCACGAACGGCTACCTTTGGAACGCACCGGGCACCTACATCGGCCTGATGGTCGGCTTGGTCCTGATGCCCAAGTTCTTCCTGATCATGATCGACCGGCTGGCCGAGGCCAACATCGAGCTCAAGGCAAAGAAGGAGCAGGCCGAGTTCATGGCGACCCATGACGTGTTGACCGGACTGCCCAACCGGGCCTATCTCTACACGCGCATGGAACAGACGCTGGCGCAGGCCAGACGCACCGGCAGGCAGGTCGCGGTCGCCTTCATCGACCTGGATTCATTCAAGTCGATCAACGACAGTTTCGGTCACGAGTACGGCGATTATCTGCTCTGCCAGGTCGCTGATGCGATGAAGGGCGTGCTGCGTGCCAGCGACACGGTCGCGCGGCTCGGCGGCGACGAGTTCGTCGTCGTCATCGAGGAGTCCGATGGTGAAGGCCGCGTTGGACGCGTGATCCAACGCCTGTTTTCCTGCGTCGGACGCTATTACACGATCGGTGAATACGAGACCTACGTGACCTGGAGCTGTGGTGTCGTGGTTTATCCGCGTGACGGCGACGATGTTCACAATTTGCTCAAGCACGCCGACACTGCGATGTACGCAGCAAAATCTCAGGGTCCGAATCATTTTGCGTTCTACGACGCGGAGATGTCTGCACAGGTCGGCGAACAGCTTGCGATGCGGGACGAACTGCGCCTCGCATTGGAGCGCGGCCAGCTCGAGGTGTACTACCAACCGATCATCGACGTCAAAAGCGGCCGGGTGCGTTCTGCCGAGGCACTGCTGCGTTGGAACCACCCCGACAGGGGTCTCCTCTCGCCTTCACAGTTCATCTCAGTGGCGGAGCAGAGTGGACTGATCAACTCGATTGGAGAATGGGTGTTGCGACAGGCATTGCGAATGGTTTCGAGCTGGCGGCTCGACGGTGCTGTCGATGACGCGACGGTGCACGTCAACGTGTCGGCACATCAGCTCAAACAGCCGGGCTTCGTCGAGCGCGTGCAGGGTGCCTTGCGCGAGGTCGGACTGCCATCGCAAACGCTGGAACTGGAGATGACAGAGAGTGCACTGATCGAGGACGCCGCGCGGACCAGCGGCTTGCTCGCGGCGCTCGGGAAGATCGGCGTCAAGATTGCGCTGGACGACTTTGGCACCGGCTTCTCTTCGCTTTCTTATCTCAAGTCCCTGCCTGTCGACACGATCAAGATCGACAAGTCGTTCATCGATGACCTGCCGGCGGCTGATCGCGACAGGGCACTGGTCGAATCGATCCTTACCCTTGGCGAGCGTCTGGGAAACCGCATCGTGGCCGAGGGCGTGGAAAGCAGCGAACAGGTGATCTGGCTTGTGTCGCACGGCTGCCGCTTCCTGCAAGGCTACCATTTCAGCAGGCCGGTACCGCTGGACGGCTTCTTGGCGGTGGCGGGCGCGCGCTTCGAGATTCCGGTCGCGCTCGGGCAGCCTTAGCGGTCGGAGTCGGTCGAGCTGTCCACCCCTGCGACACCTTGAGCAGGCGCGGTGTCTGTCGCGGCCATTCAGGGCGCGTTCACTCGGGTTCCGCCCGCAGCTCTGCCAGCCCGCTGGCCCTGTCCAGGGCAAGGGTACACAGGCAGTAAGCGTTGATCTCTACCGGGTCATCGTGACAGTTGCAGCCACCGAGCTGCTCGCCGAAGAAGATACCAAGTCGCGCCTGGATGTGCCGCAAATCGACCTTCAGATCCAGCACGGAAACCTCCAGCGACCCCTCCGTCATCCAGCCACCCTGGGTACAACAGGATTGCAGCGGCAGGCTTGCGACGGGCAGCGCCTGCACCGTGTCGGCAAGCCATTGCGCCAGTTGCTGCCGATCGGCGATCGCGGGCGCTAGTTCCAGCTGGATTGTCTTCGCGGTTTCCACTTGCAACTTGCGTCAATATCGCGCAGATCGGGACCGATCGAAAAAATGCGTGTGCCCGGCCTGACGCGGATTCGAATCGCCCGCCCGACAATCAACTTCTTCTGCTAGCTTTACCCCGGCGAACAGACATAACAAAGGAGACAGACCATGTCGGTAGCGAAAGTCACAGAAATCATCGCCTCGTCCAAGGACAGCTTCGACGATGCGATCAAGCAGGGAATCAAACGCGCGTCCAAGACGCTGAAAGGAATAACCTCGGCCTGGGTCCAGGATCAGCAGGTCATGGTCAAAGACGGGAAAATCAAAGAATACCGGGTGAACCTCAAGGTAACGTTCATACTCAATGACTGAGTCATTCGGCCGCTGCGGGACTCGGAGGTTCATCCGGTAAACGCTTCCTGCGATCCGAGGTAGGCTTGCTCCTCGGGCGTGTTCGCACGCCCGAGGAGCGCATTACGGTGGGGGAAACGTCCAAACCGTCTGATCAGTTCCCGATGGTGGCGCGCGAAGCGTGCGTTGGAGGTCAGCCCGGCCATCTCGAACAGCCGTACGGCCTCTTCCTGGTGCATGAGATCCTCGCTGTGCATTACCGGCAGGTACAGGAACGCCTTATGTGGCCCGGGAAGCCGCCGGTCGAATCCCGCTGCGATCGCGGCGCGCGCCATTTCGACGGCCTTCGCCTCGGTAGAAAAGGCCTGCCCATCGCCACGGAACATGTTCAGCGGCAGCTGATCCAGCACGATCACCAGCGCCAGCGCGCCATCGGGGCCGCCGGCCCAGCCTTCCAGCTCACCCGAGGCCGCCCGTTGCCACAATGCCCGGAAGCGCCGGCAGATCTCGCGATCCAGTGCCGCGGTCGAGCGGAACCAACGCTTTTCCATGCCCTCGGCAAACCAGAAGTCGAGCACATCTCGCGGATCGGGTGCCGATTGGCTAGCGGTCTGGCCCGCATGGCCCACTAGGCGCCCTGTCCCGACAGCTTCTGCTGGACCCTTTCGAGGCGGCTGCGCACCTCTTTGGCCAACGCGGCGACCTCCGGCCGATCGACCAGCTGCAGCACCGCGACAGGGTCCATAAAGGCCACGGTGACTCGACCGTCGTCCTCCTCGCGAACCACGACGTTACACGGCAGCAGCAAGCCGATGTCGCTGTCTGCACCGATCGCCTGGTTGGCGAGCGCCGGGTTGCAGGCACCCAGGATACGGTACGGACGGCGATCGATATCCAGCTTTGCCTTGAAGGTGGCGGCGACGTCGATATCGCTGAGTACGCCGAAGCCTTCCGACTTCAATGCCTCGGTGAGGGTCGCGACGACCTGTTCGAAGCTACCCGCGGGATGGGCATGGAATCCATACATGAGTCTTCCCCTAATTTGCGGTTTTAGATGACGTTTCTGCTGCGGCCAACGCATCGCCGGGGAGCGCTTCCCCGTCGCCTGCGGCGATGCCGCGCTGCTTCCAGAGCAGATAGATCACCGGGATCACGAACAGCGACAACAGCGGAGCCGTGATCATGCCACCGATCATCGGTGCCGCGATACGGCTCATGACCTCGGATCCTGTCCCGGAACCGAGAAAGATGGGCAGCAGGCCGGCCACGATTGTTGCGACGGTCATCGCTTTGGGCCTCACGCGCATCACCGCACCCTGCATGATCGCGGCACGCAACCCCGCCACTGTCAACACGCCCTGCCGGTCACGCTCGAGCAGGGCATTGTCTAGGTAGACCAGCATGACTACGCCGAACTCGGCGGCCACACCCGCCAGCGCGATGAATCCGACGCCCACCGCGACCGACAGGTTGTAGTCGAGCAGAAAGATCAACCAGAAGCCGCCGACCAGTGCGAACGGCAGCGAGGCCATCACCAGCAGCGCCTGGCCCGCATGGCGGAAAGTCAGGTAGAGCAGGACGAAGATGATCACGAGTGTCAGCGGCACCACCTGGGCCAGTCTGGCCTGGGCACGCAGCATGTACTCGTACTGGCCCGACCAGGCGACGGAATAACCCGGAGGGAGTGCGACCTGTTCGCGGACCGCCCGTTGGGCGGCGACAACATAGCTGCCCAGATCCACGTCGCGGATATCGACGAAGGTCCAACCATTGAGCCGTCCGTTCTCGCTTTTCAGCATAGGCGGGCCGTCGATGATCTTGATCTCCGCGACCTGCGCGAGCGGGATCTGCGCCCCGGTCGGCGTGACCAACGGCAGCGCGCGGAGTTTCTCTACATCGTCGCGCCGTTCTCGGGGAAACCTGAGGTTGACCGGATAGCGTTCGAGACCCTCTACCGTCTGCGTAATGTTGATCCCACCAACCGCGGCAGCGATGATCTGATTGATGTCGTCGATGTTCAGACCATAGCGCGCAGCGGCGATGCGATCCGGCACGATATCCACATAGCGGCCGCCCGCGACGCGCTCGGAATAGGCCGAGGTGGTGCCGGGCACCGTCATCACGACGCGTTCGATGTCGCGACCGATGCGCTCTATCTCTGCCAGATCAGGCCCCGCGACCTTGATGCCCACCGGCGTCTTGATACCGGTCGCGAGCATGTCGATGCGGGTCTTGATCGGCATCACCCAGGCGTTGGTCACGCCCGGGTACTGCACTCTTGCATCGAGCTCCTCGATGATCCGACGCGTCGTCATGCCCGGGCGCCAGAGTTCGCGCGGTTGTAGCTGGATCACCGTCTCGATCATGGTCAGCGGCGCCGGGTCGGTCGCGGTGTCGGCGCGCCCGATCTTGCCAAATACCTGCTTGACCTCCGGCATGCCGGCGATCAGGCGGTCTGTCTGTTGCAGCAACTCCTGCGCCTTGCCGATCGATAGCCCGGGGAGCGTAGTCGGCATGTACATCAGATCGCCCTCATCCAGCTCCGGCATGAACTCGGAACCCAGTCCGTTCGCGAACCGCGCGAGCCAGGGGGTGTCGCGGAAGCGCTGCTGCCAGTTGCTGGCCAGGCGCTGCTGGGTCTGCTCGATCCGGGCGGTCATCGCTTGCGGTTCGCCGGTCACCCAGTGCGCGATCTGGAATGGCCATTTCAGTGGGGCGAGAAAACCGCCGACACCGGCAATCGGGACGACCAGGCTGAGCACCGCCAGCAGCGCCACGAACAGCGTAAGTTTGGGCACTCGCATCACGGCCACCAGCAGCGGCCGATACAGCCAGATCAGGAACACGTTGAGCGGGTTCCTGTGCTCCGCCGGGATGCGCCCGCGAATGAAGTAGCCCATGAGCACCGGCACCAGGGTGACCGCGAGCCCAGCCGATGCCGCCATCGCATAGGTCTTGGTGTAGGCCAGCGGCGAGAACAGGCGCCCTTCCTGGGCCTCCAGCGTGAAAACGGGCAGGAAGCTCAGGGTGATGATCAGCAGCGAGTAGAACAATGCGGGCCCGACTTCGGTCGCCGCATCGGTGATCACCTTCCAGTGCTCGGCGCCGGCAGGCGCGTGGCCATAGTCCTGTCGGTACCGCTCCAGGTGCTTGTGGGCGTTCTCGATCATCACGATCGCTGCGTCCACCATTGCACCGATCGCGATTGCGATACCGCCTAGCGACATGATGTTTGCATTGATGCCCTGGTATTGCATCACGATGAACGAGGCCAGGATGCCGAGCGGCAGGGTCACTATCGCAACGAAAGCCGAGCGCAGGTGAAACAGGAAGACCAGGCAGACCAGCGCCACGACGACGAACTCCTCGATCAGCTTTTCCTGCAGGTTGCTCACCGCGCTTTCGATCAGGGTTGAACGGTCATAGGTCTCGATGATTTCCACCCCGGCGGGCAGACCCTGGCGCAGCTGCTCGAGCTTTTCCTTCACGCGTTCGATGGTTGCGAGCGCGTTCTCGCCGTAACGCATGACAACGATGCCGCCCGTCACCTCACCCTCGCCGTCCAGGTCTGCCACGACGCGGCGCATCTCCGGGCCGACCTGCACCCGCGCGATATCTCTCAGCAACACCGGCGTACCGGCCTCGGTGACCAGTATCGGGATGTGTTCGAGATCCTCGATGCCGCGCAGGTAGCCGCGCGTACGGACCATGTACTCGGCCTCCGCGAGCTCGAGTACGGAGCCGCCCACCTCACGGTTGGCCGCCCGGATCGCTGCGGAGACCCGGGCCAAGGTGATGCCGAAGGCGCGCAGCTTCTCCGGATCTACGACGACCTGGTATTGGCGCACCATGCCGCCTACGGTCGCCACCTCCGATACCCCGGGTACCGTCTGCAGTTCAAATTTCAGGAACCAGTCCTGCAGGCTGCGCAACTCGGCCAGATCGTGCCGGCCGCTGCGATCGACCAGCACGTAGTTGTAGACCCAGCCGACCCCGGTCGCATCGGGTCCGAGCCTCGGCTGAACACCCTCGGGCAGATCGGCGATGGCCTGGTTCAGGTACTCCAGTACGCGGGCACGCGCCCAATACAGGTCGGTGCCGTCCTCGAAGATCACGTAGACGTAGGAGTCGCCGAAGAACGAGTAGCCGCGTACGACCTGTGCGCCGGGGACCGAAAGCATCGTGGTCGTGATCGGGTAGGTGACCTGCTCCTCGACCACACGCGGTGCCTGGCCGGGGAAGCCGGTGCGGATGATGACCTGCACGTCCGACAGGTCCGGTATCGCATCGAGCGGGGTCTGGTGCAGCGCGACCCAGCCCCAGCCTGTGATGACCAGGCTCGCGAGAATCACGAGGAAGCGGTTGCGTATCGACCAGGTGATCAGGTTCTTCATCTGCGTCTCCGCCTCACTCGGGGCTGCCGGTCTGGCGTTCCTCGGTGCCTTCCGGCGGCGCCGTTTCGGCCATGCGCAGGAAGCTGGCCTGCAGGCTCGACTCCGAGTCGATCAGGAACTGTCCCGATGTCACCACGCGGTCGCCGGCGTTGATGCCGGCTAGGATCTCGACCAGTCCACCACCCCGCATCCCGGTGACTACGTCTACCGGCTGAAAGCGGCCTTCGTCGAGCGCCAGTACCACACTCACCCGCCGGCCCGTCTCGATGACAGCCTCGGCGGTAGATGACTACGTCGGCGAACATATTGGCCTTGAGCAGTCCATCCGGGTTGTCGAAGGCCAGCCGCACCTTGAGCGTGCGCGACTTCGGATCGAGCGCCGGGTAGATGTACTCGACCGACCCCTCCCAAGCACGACCCGGATAGGCCGGGACCTTGATCTCGGCGCTCAGTCCTTCGGCCAGCCAGTCGATCTGGTGCTCGTACACGTCGACCAGCACCCAGATCCGGCTGAGGTCCGCGATCGTCACGATCTCGCTATCTGGCGTGACATACATGCCTCGGCGGGCCCCGAGCATGGTGACGACACCGCTCGCGTTGGACAGGATCGGCACGGTGTTGATGGTCTCCCGACGTTTCTGAATCGCCGAGATCGTACCCTCGGGCACGCCGAGCAACCGCAGCCGATTGCGCGCCTTTTCGACACTCCGCTTGCCGCTGGACTGATCCAGTGCAATCAAATAGTCGACCTGGGCCGAGAGGATTTCCTCCGAATACAGCCGACCGATCACCTGCCCGCGTTCCACCGGGTCACCTTCAGCGCGCAGGGCCAGCTGTTCCATCCAACCCGATGCCCGGGGGTGAACGTGGGCCAGACGGGTCTCGTCGTAGGCGATGCGTCCGACCGTCTCGATGTACTTCCACAGGGTCTCGATCTGTGCCGGCTCACTGCGCACCCCCATGCTGTTGACGACCGCATTGCCGACTTCGACTACCGGGTATTTGCCGGCCCGGACATCGATCTGTTTCGGTACCAGGTCCATCCCGCAGATCGGACAGGTGGCACCCGGCTCGTCGCGCACGATCTGCGGATGCATGGGACAGACGTACTTCGTGTCCATGTGCTTGGCGGCATGCTCCAGTGCCGTGTCGTCAAGTGCGTCGCCGATCGATTCCGAGTGTTGTGGCGGTGGTTCGATACAGCCGCCCAGCAACAGCAGCAGACCGAGCATGGGCCAACGAGGTATGTAAGTAGTCACTTTTTATCCACCCGATGATGCTAAAAGGAAACATGGCGACAATGCCGCGTCGCCGGCCGCGGTCGGTCATGGGACCGCGTGCCCTTCAGAGGTGGATCAGGATCGGGGGGCGGAACAGGTTCTCGGGGGGAGCGTCGGGCAGGTCATCCGTGACGCTGATGCGTGGCGAGCCGGCGGCCAGCGGGGTGGCCTCGCCGTCGGGTGCGGCATGGGCGACGCCGCTCTGCGCCGCGCTGTCCCAGCAGTGACACTGCGAAAGCGGGCCGCCGTCGCCACAGTGCGGGCATTCAGAGTCGATCGCAGCCAGCCCCTGGCTTGTGTCGGCTGCAGCGTGACAAGATGGTTGCGGCGGACTCGCGCTGCCCTGGGCCGGCCAAGCGGCGAGGGCCATGGGTGCGGCGAACGACAGCGGAGGCAATGCCCACAGCAGCACGGCGAGCAGGATGCTCAGGCGTCGCTTCGCCCGTGCGCTGGCACGTCGTGAGCCCAGGTCTGTCACCGCCCTATCCGGCGGCCCGGCGATCGGGTGTCGGGTTGCGTCAACTTGGCGTTCTCTTCAATCTTTACTGGCCTCAGCCCGGTCGATCCGCCCCACGGCACAGCTTACGAACGATTTGGCCTTGGCAGCGGCGGCCTTGATACCCTCGACCGAACCTACCTCAGGATAGCCCATCCTCGCCAATGCGGTGACCGCCTGCCCGCGCCATTCCGGATTGCCATCCAAGTGGACCTCGCCCTGCGCGACATCGACCTCGATCGCCTGGGCCAGCCCTTCGTCCAACAGCTTGCGGCGAATGGAGTTAGCGCATCCACCGCATTTGATGTTCTCGACCGCTATCGTGTAGACCATCGTCTCGCCTTTCGCCCGCAGTTCACCCGGCATTAGATCCGAAAGGCCGCGCGTTAGTTCACCCGCTCGACCGACTGGCCGGCGCGGCCCGCTGCTGGCGGCGCTGCGCCGTGGTCTCGGCGGCCTGGCGCTCTATTCCGGCTTCGACTGCCTACTTAGCAGATTGTGCACCGCAGCACGCGGATCGAGACCCTCGTACAGGACCCGATAGGTCTGTTCGCTTATCGGCATCTCGACCGCGAGCTGCTGGGCCTTCTTCCATACCTCGCGTGCGGTGAAGACCCCCTCGACCTCTTGCCCGATTTCCTGCCGCGCCGCCGCGATGTCGAGCCCGCGCGCCAGGGCGAGGCCCATGCGCCGGTTGCGCGACTGGTCGTCGGTACAGGTCAGCGCCAGGTCGCCCAGACCGGCCAGCCCCGTGAAGGTCTCGGGCCGGCCCCCCATCGCGAGGCCCAGCAGCGTGATTTCGTGCAGCCCACGGGTGATCAGCGCAGCGCGGGCATTGGCGCCGAAGCCCAGGCCATCTGAAATCCCTGCGGCTATCGCCATCACGTTTTTGGTGGCGCCGCCAACCTGCACGCCGATCAGGTCGTCGCTGGTGTAGGCGCGGAAATTGTCGCCGTGCAGATAGGATGCGACGCGTTCCGCATGCATCGGGTTGTTCGAGGCTACGGTGATGGCGGTGGGCAGTCCGCGCGCGACCTCGCTTGCAAAGGTCGGGCCGGACACTGCCGCCATGTCGCATGAGGGCAGATGCCTCGCGGCGACGTTGCTCAGCAGTTCGTGGCTGCTCGGGTCGAATCCCTTGGTCGCCCAGCTCAGGGTCTTGAGTTGCGGACGCACTGCGGCAATACGTTCGCAGACCTCGGCAAAGGCGTGGCTGGGCACGACCACCAGGATCTCGTCCGCACTGCGCACGCTGCCAGCCAGATCAACGGTGGCGCGCAACCCCGCCGGAAAGACTACCCCGGGCAGATAGTGTCGGTTCTCGCCGTCGCGCTGCAGCGCGGCCACTTCTTCCCGGTCATGGCCCCAGAGAACGACGTCAGCCCCGTTCTGGGCCAGATGAATCGCCAGCGCCGATCCCCAGGAACCGGCGCCCAGCACCGCGAGCTTGGTTTTCGCGGGGCTCAACTCAGTGCGCGGTATCGCCCTGCGCCTCGGCAGCCTGTGCCGCCTTCGCCTGACGCTGCTGGGCGTACAGGGCCTCGAAGTTCACCGGCTGCAGTACGAACTGAGGGAAGCTGCCGCGCGTGACCAGGTCGGAGACGACCTCGCGCGCGTAAGGGAACAGCACATTGGGCGCGGCGATGTTCATCAGGGCCTGCGTCTCTTCTTCGTTGAAGCCCTGGACCATGAAAAGCCCGGCCTGTTTGACCTCGACCAGGAACACGGTCTTGTCTTCGTGCTTGGCCTCGACGTTGACGCTCAGCACCAACTCGGTGTTGCCGTTGCCGAGTTGTTTCACCTCGCTGCCGAGCCCAACGTTGATCTCCGGCGACCAGTTCTCCTGGAAAATATGCGGTGTGGTCGGTGCCTCGAAAGAGATGTCCTTGGTGTAGATCCGCTGCACCAGAAACTGGCGCTGCGCCTGTTCGCCTTGCTGGCCCGCCTGGGCCCCTTGTTCTTCGCTCACTCTGCTCTCCCGCGATGTGCTACTTGCGCTTGACTGGCAGGTTGGCGCTTTCCCACGCCATCATCCCGCCACGTAGATTCTTTGCCTTCTCGAAACCTTGCTTGCGCAACAGCCTGCACGCGGCCCCGGATCGCGACCCGGAACGGCACACCGAGAGGATCGGCTTGTCGCGATGCTTCTCGAGCTGTTTCAGGTTGTTGCCCAGCCCATTCAGCGGAATGTTGATCGCGTTGACGATGTGTCCGTTCTTGTACTCGGCCATCGATCGAACGTCCAGCACCACCGCGTCATCATGGTTAATCAGTGCCGTCGCCGCCATCGGGTCGACCGCGTACTTTCCGCCCGGGTCGGTAACCAAGTTCCAGATCAGGGCCGCAAGCACTGCGACAAAGGCCCCGACCAACAACACGTGGTTTGTGGCGAACTCGACGATTTGTTCCATGATCCCCCGCCAGCGTACCTGGTCGACGCTGTAAACGACAAAACGGGAGGCCCGAGGCCTGCCCGTTGGTGGAATTCTTGCCCCAGGGCACGCGCCGCAGCGCGCGCCGGTGCTCAGTGCTCGTTCGAGCAGAACACCTCACGCATCATGCAGATCAGCCGCAGGGTCCGGCTGTCGCTGACGCGGTAGAAGACCCGGTTGGCGTCTTTGCGCGAGGTGAGGATACCCTTATCGCGCAGGATCGCAAGGTGCTGGGAAATGTTGCTTTGCGATGTCCCGACCTGGTCGACGATATCTTGCACGCTGACTTCCTGATCACCCAGGGTGCACAGAATCTTCAGCCGCAGCGGGTGGGACATGGCTTTAAGGGAACGCGAGGCGCGATCGATATCTTCGTCGCCCTCCAGCAAAGAGAGTTCGCTGTCGAATTCGTCATGCATCGAAACAACTACTTTTTCATGGACACTCACCGATTTTCCTCCCCCATCGGGCTATTTACTAGCCTCTAATCTAATAATAGACCGGTATTGAAACAGCATCCCGGCGCCCGCGGCGAGTTTTTTTATTGAATTCGAGCCAAACATTTCTTTATGACTTCGCGCGCCATGCCCCGCGCCGCTGGCTTGTACGGTACTAAGATGATTCAATAAGCGCTCGGCGCGAGTCGCGCGAGACCGTGGGCGGGGCCGAAGAAACCGATTTACAATCATGAGGTTGATCGGTCACCGGCCGTCCAGCGGCAGGGGCAGATCCGACGAACACCAAGATGAGCAAAAAGGTACGCCCTGCCGTTCTCGTCATCCTGGACGGATGGGGTGCGAGCGAAGACACGGATCACAACGCCATTCTGGCTGCCCGGACCCCGGTCTGGGACAGGCTCTGGTCCGATTACCCGCACACGATGATCCGCACAGCCGGCTCGGCGGTCGGGCTGCCGGGGGGACAGATGGGTAACTCCGAGGTCGGGCACCTCAACCTCGGGGCAGGCCGGGTCGTTTACCAGGAATTCACCCGCATCAGTCGCTCCATCCGCACCGGCTCCTTCTTCACCAATCGGACACTGACGGATGCCGTAGACCTCGCGGTCGCCAACAAGCGTGCGGTGCACATCCTGGGGCTGCTGTCGCCGGGCGGTGTGCACAGCCACGAAGAGCACATTCATGCGATGGTCAGGCTGGCGGCCGAGCGAGGCGCGCCGCGAATCTATCTGCACGCCTTTCTCGATGGGCGCGACATGCCGCCCAAGAGTGCCGAGCCCTCGCTACGGACGATGGACAAGGTGTTCGCGGAACTGGGCTGCGGTCGGATCGCGACCCTGGTCGGGCGGTATTATGCGATGGACCGCGATCACCGCTGGGATCGCATCAAACTGGCCTATGAGCTGATCACCGAGGGCCGTGCCGATTACCAGAGTGAGAGCGCTATCGAGGCCCTCCAGCAGGCGTATGAGCGTGGCGAGACGGACGAGTTCGTTGCTGCCTCGCGCATCGGCGAGCGGGTCGCGGTGGCGGACGGTGACGTGGTGATCAACATGAACTACCGGTCCGACCGTGCCCGGCAGATCACGCGCGCCTTCATCGAGCCGAACTTCACCGGATTCGACCGTCGGGTCAATCCGCAGCTCGCCACCTTCGTTTCGCTGACCGAGTACAGCAAGGACTTCGACATCCCGGTGGCCTATCCGCCGGAGAAGCACGAGAACACCTTCGGCGAATATATCGCCAACCTTGGTCTGCACCAGCTCCGAATCGCCGAGACGGAGAAGTACGCCCACGTGACCTTCTTTTTCAACGGCGGCGTCGAGACGCCCAACGAGGGCGAGGAGCGAATCCTGGTGCCTTCACCGCAGGTCGCAACCTACGACCTGCAGCCCGAGATGAGCGCGCCCGAGGTGACTGATCGGCTGGTACAAGCGATTCATCAGCGGCGCTTCGACGCGATCATCTGCAACTATGCCAACGGTGACATGGTGGGGCACACCGGTAACTATGCGGCGGCGGTCGAAGCGATCGAGGTCCTCGACGACTGTCTCGGCCGCGTCGCAGAGGCGGTGCTCGAGGTCGGCGGTGAAATGCTCATCACCGCGGACCACGGCAACGCCGAGCGGATGAGCGATCCGAAGACCGGGCAGGCGCACACAGCGCACACCACCAATCCGGTGCCGCTGATCTATGTCGGCGATGGTGCCTCGTCGCTGATGGAAAACGGCGCACTGTGTGATGTGGCACCGACCTTGCTGCAGATCATGGGCCTGCCGCAGCCGGCGGCGATGACGGGGCGTTCGCTGCTGATGACAGCCGACGCCGACGCTGCCTGATCCACTGGCCGACCCGTGCGGAGTACCGCCATGCTGCCGCGATGTGTCCGCGATCTAACACCCCTTTAGGTATGCCGTCCTTTTCAGGCATGAAGACCTTGTTCGGCGCATTGCTCACCGCGCTGCTCGCGGTGGCCGTCGGAGGCGTACCGGCGGATACCGGGGATCAGCGTCAGCAGCTCGAGGTCCTGCGTTCGCGCATCAGCGCCCTGCAGGCGCATGTGGAGGCGAAAAGCGGCGAACAGGGCGAGTTGTCGAGGTTGCTCGAAGAGTCTGAGCTGCGCATCGGCGAGGCGGCGCGGAACCTGCGCCGCCTTGGCGTGCGCCTCGAACGGCAGCGTGCTCGGCTCGACCAATTGCACACGGAGCAGCAGGCGCAAAGCCGGGCACTGGCAATGCAGCGCACGACGCTGGCCCGGCAGGTCCGCGCCGCGTACGCGATGGGTCGCCAGGAGCGTCTGAAGATACTGCTCAATCAGCAGGATCCCGCGACGTTCAGTCGCGTGATGGTCTACTACGACTATCTCAGCAGGGCCCGAGCGCAGAAAATGCAGCTGATCCGGGAGAACATCCGGCGCCTCGAGGAGACCGAGGACACGATCGTCGAGGAGCAGCGTGCACTGGCCCAGCTGCACGACCGCCGGGCGAACGAGCTGGCTGCGATGCAGCAGTCGCAGGAGGAGCGCCGTGCGATCGTCGTGCAGCTCGCGCGCGAACTAAAGGGCCAGCGCCAGCAGCTCGAACGACTGCAATCGGATGAGCGCGACTTGCAGGCGTTGCTCAGAGGAATTGAGGAGGCCCTGGCCGACATCCCGGTGGAGAATCCGCAGCAGGTAGCGTTTGCAGGCCTGCGTGGCCGCTTGCCCTGGCCTGCGCAGGGCCGGATCGTGGGCAGGTTCGGCGCTGCGCGCCTCGGGAGCCTGGTGTGGGACGGTGTTATGATCTCGACACCCGAAGGACGGGAGGTACGGGCCGTGCACCATGGCCGCGTCGCCTATGCTGACTGGCTGCGCGGCTTCGGATTGTTGCTGATCGTCGACCATGGCGATGGCTACATGACGCTGTACGGCCACAACCAGGGCCTGTTCAAGGAAGTCGGTGACTGGGTCGAAGTCAACGAACCGATCGCGCTGGTAGGGACCAGTGGCGGCCGTGAGCGGGCCGGTGTGTACTTCGGTATTCGGCACCAGGGCCGTCCCGTCGATCCCGCGAAGTGGTGTCGCCGTCCGGCCGGCAGCCAGGTCGGTTGATACGGCGCCCGCAATGGCGGGGCCGAATGAAGAGGTGGATATGAAGCAGAGTTTGGCCCCAGTTTTGCTGGCAGCGAGCGTGGCATTCGGCGTCGGACTGGTACAGGCCGCGGAGTCGGCCGACGACGCGGAGGCGACCAACGGACTGCCGCTGGACGAGCTGCGCGTGTTCGCCGAGGTGTTCGGCCGGATAAAGAATGACTATGTCGAGCCGGTCGACGACCGTGAGCTGCTCAATTACGCGATCGAGGGCATGCTGAGCGGGCTAGATCCGCATTCGGCATATCTCGACGAAGAGGATTATCGCGAGATCCGGGTGGGCACCAGTGGAGAGTTCGGTGGCCTAGGGATCGAGGTCGGCATGGAGAATGGGTTCGTCAAGGTCATCTCACCCATCGACGACACCCCGGCACAGCGGGCGGGGGTGCGTGCTGGCGACCTGATCATCCGCCTCGACGGTCAGCCGGTGAAGGGTATGACGCTGGATCAGGCAGTCAAGCAGATGCGCGGCAAGCCCGGGACGGAGATCCGGCTGACCATCGTGCGAGAAGGTACCGACAAGCCGATCGAGATCGGCGTCGTGCGCGATGTCATCAAGACGGTCAGTGTCAAACAGCGGATGCTCGAACCCGGCTTCGGCTATGTTCGCGTATCGCAGTTCCAGGCGCGTACCCCGGAGGACATGCTGAAGGGGATCGGCAGGCTCCGACGCGATGCTGGCGGTACGCTGAAGGGGCTGGTACTCGATTTGCGCAACAATCCCGGAGGGGTATTGAATGCCGCGGTCGCGATCAGCGACGCGTTCCTGACCAGCGGCACCATCGTCTACACGGAGGGGCGTATCGGCGATTCGCAGCTGAAGTTCCGGGCGGCGCCGGACGACGTGCTCGAGGGCGCGCCGATCGTTGTGCTGGTCAACGGGGGCTCGGCGTCGGCGTCGGAGATCGTCGCGGGGGCGCTGCAGGATCACAAGCGCGCGGTGATCATGGGACAACAGACGTTCGGTAAGGGCTCGGTGCAAACCATCGTCCCGGTAAATGAGCGCACCGCGGTCAAATTGACCACGGCACGCTATTTCACGCCGAACGGCCGTTCGATCCAGGCGGAGGGCATCGTCCCCGACATCGAACTCGGCAACATCCGTTTGACCCGGGGCGAAGAGGCTGCCCAGTTGAAGGAATCGGACCTCGCCGGCCATCTGGTCAATCCGGAGGACAATGGTTCGGGCGTTGAATCGGACAAGGCGAAGACGTCGGGCGACCCGGATGAGGCCGAGACCGACTATGCGCTCAGCGAGGCACTCAACCTGCTCAAGGGCCTCGCGATACTGCGCCCGGGCGGCAGTGCCTGACGAGGTCCACCGGGTGCGCCGCCTGCTGACCCTTGCGCTTGTGCTGGCGGCAGTGTTCATCGCGCCGGCCGGTGCCCGCGAGCCGGTGCGCATCGCGATCATCATCGATGATCTCGGCAACAATCGGCCGCTCGGCCAAAAGGCCGTCGATCTGCCGGGTGCCCTGACCTACGCGGTGCTGCCATGGCGCCCCTATAGTGCCGAGATCGCTTTACGGGCGCACGAGCGCGGCAAAGAGGTCATGCTGCACCTGCCCATGGAGACGATGGATGGGCGCGCGATGGGTCCCGGCGGTCTGCAGTTGGCGATGAGTCGCGCAGAGTTTGCGCTGCAGGTTCGCGCCAGCCTGACGGCCGTACCGCACGTGGCCGGCGTGAACAATCACATGGGGAGCCTGTTGACCCAGCATCCGGGTGCGATGCGCTGGCTCATGGAAGACCTGGCCTGCTTCGATCGGCTGTACTTCGTCGACAGTCGCACCGACGTCCGCACCGTGGCGCGGAATCAGGCGCGTGCCGCCGGTCTGTCGAACGCGCAGCGCGACGTGTTTCTCGATAATCGGCAGGACGCCGAGTATGTACGACGCCAGTTGCGCCGTCTGGTCGAGAAGGCCAAAAAACGCGGCTCGGCGATCGGTATCGGTCATCCCTATCCCGAGACCCTGAGGGTGCTGGCAGAGGAGTTGCCCGCACTTGCTGAGCAGGGAATCCAACTCTTGCCGGTTTCCCGGCTTGTGAAACACGAAAGGAGCGACAGATTATGGCACGCGTCCTCGTCCCCCTTGCCGACGGTTGCGAAGAACTCGAGGCAGTAACCATTATCGATATCCTGCGCCGCGCCGGCGTCGAAGTCGTCAGCGCCGGCCTCGGCGAGGGACCGGTCACCGCGAGCCGCGGTGTCGTGCTGGTCCCGGACGCAGCGCTGGACGACGTGTTGAACGACGACTTCGACATGATCGCATTGCCGGGTGGCCTGCCGGGTGCAGACCATCTCGATGCCGACCCGCGCATCCATGCGCTGCTGCAGCGCATGGCGGAACAGGGTAAGTACACCGCGGCGATCTGTGCCGCCCCGAAGGTACTGCTGAACGCGGGGCTACTCGACGGCCACCAGGCCACGGCCTACCCGGGTGTGATCGACGGTCGCCTCGCGGCAAGCTCACGGCTGCTCGCGGACGCCGTGGTCAGCGACGGTCGGGTCGTCACCTCCCGCGGCCCCGGCACTGCGATGGATTTCGCATTGACCCTTATAGAACACCTGCTCGGTGCCGATAAACGCAAAGAAGTCGAACAACCCCTGATGCGGCCCTGAGGACTACCCCGATGTCGTTGCGCCCCGGCAAACTGCTGCTGTTCCTGCTGATCCCCGTGCTGGGGTATGGGGCCCTGAAGGCTTTCCTTTACTACAAGGCCAAACAAAGCGTCGACGAGCTCGTAGCCGCGGTGTCCAGCGAGGCGCATGTACGCTATACGGACATCTCGACGGATCTGCGTGGTGCGGTTATCGTCAGCGGCATCAGCGTCCAGCCGCTCGGCTACGAAGACGGTCTGGAGATCGAAAGGGTGCGCATCGCAAGCGACGATCCGCTGTTCTTCGTCCACGGGGCGCGTTGGGAGCCTGGCCGGAATGCCCCGCCGCCGAGCCTGTCTTTCTTTGTCGACGGGGTGCGTGTTCCGTTGTCCGCTGATCTGCTGCAAGCCACGGCTTTGGCACCCGGCAACGGGGCGGAGAATCCCTGCGATCAGGGTCTACCCATGGATCCGGCCTTTTTGCAGCAGGTCGGCTTCGTCGATCTCCATCTCGACCTGGACGGTCATTACCGGCTGGATGAGGCCGCCCGGGACCTGGAGTTCGGCCTGCATATCGACGTACATGACATCGAGTCCGTAACACTCGCCGCCACGATGAGTGATGTCGATGTCGAGGGGCTCTCGCAAGGCGCGGGCGCACCGCCCAGTCTTGCCCGACTGCGGGTGGCGGTGCAGGTGTCACCGAAGTTTGGTCGCCAGGCGCTCAAGCAATGCGCCGTCGGCACGGACGAGACGGTTCAGCTCTGGAGCCGGCGGCTGGCCGACCAGGCATTGGATAGCCTGCAGACGGCAGGCCTGAGCTTGGGGCCCGGCTTGACCGAGGCGTTGCGCGAGTTCTACCGCAGTTGGGGCGAGATCGAGCTGGTATCGGAACCGGAACAGCCGATTGGACTGTTGAGCCTGATGTTCCTACCAGCAGACCAGCTGGCCGATACGATGGCGCTGCGCCTGAGCCTCAATAATCGGACGATAGACGACACCAGCTTCGAATGGCGCCGACCGAATGCCGAGGCGCCCGGATTGTCGAAACTGCTCGGCGTCGAGCGACCACAGGCCGCGACAGGCAGCGCGCCGAAACAGACGAGCCGCGTCATCGTGCGGCGTCAGTACGAGCGCGTGCCGCTTCGCGACATCGCCCGCTACGTGAACCGTGAGGTTCAGATCAAACCGCGCAGTCAACCAATGCGCGAAGGCGTGCTGAAAGGGATCGGAGAGTCCGGCGCCGAGGTCGAGCAAATCCTGCACGGCGGTAGGTTCACCGTCTACGTGCCGCTGGACGAGATCGAGTCGCTCCACGCGATGTTCCAGCGCGAGGTCGCACCCCGTTAAGCGCAATGGCACTTACTTAGCGGTGATCGTCGGGTAGTTGGCCCACCGACACGGGTC
>CBDTXT010000004.1:0-24643 GCA_965364465.1 uncultured Chromatiaceae bacterium | reverse complement strand
GGAGGCGGTGCAGAAGGATCTCGGTGTCGACTTCGACGAGGCAAACGAGATCCTGCCCCACAGCGCACCCCGCCCCTAGGTCGGCTTGAGGCCGGTAACGCCGATCAGCGCGGCCGGCTGGCGAATCGACCCACCGGTGTCGGTACCCGTGGCCGCTGCGCACAGGCGCGCCGCGACCGCCGCAGCCGACCCCCCTGACGACCCGCCGGGCACGCTGTCGGTATCCCAGGGGTTGCGTACCGGGCCGAACCAGCTGGTCTCGTTCGACGAGCCCATCGCGAATTCGTCCATGTTGGTCTTGCCCAGCATGACCGCACCCGCGGTCCGCAGGTTCGCCACGACCGTCGCATCGTAGGGAGAAACGAAGTTCTCCAGCATCCGGGAACCGCAACTGGTGCGCACATCGCGCGTACAGAAGATATCCTTGTGCGCGATCGGGATGCCGGTCAGCGGACCGGCCTGGCCCGCCGCGATGCGCTCGTCGGCCGCGCGCGCCTGAGCGAGCGCCATCTCCTCGGTGACGGTGACGAAGCTGTTGAGTCGATGATCGTGCGCCTTGATGCGCCGCAGCATATGCTGCGTGAGTTCGGTGCTCGACATCTCGCCGGCTTTGAGTGCGGCCGAGAGTTCGGCAAGGGTATGGTTTTGCATGCGATTAGAAACGGTCCACGGTCGATTGATTCAACACCGTTGTGCCCCCCCGACTGGGCCATCTGAACGATCGGGGCTGGCGGCACCCCTCATTCGATGACCTTGGGCACCAGAAACAGGCCTTTTTCGACGGCCGGCGCGCCGGCCTGGTAGCGGTCACGCCGGTCCTCTTCGGTTACCGCGTCCGCGCGCAGCCGCTGCGCCATCTCAAGCGGGTGTGCCATCGGCGTCACGCCGGCGGTATCGACCGCGTCCATCTGCGCCACCAGGTCGAGAATGCTCGACAGTTCACGGCCCAGCGCCTCGATTTCGCGTTGCTCGATCGCGAGCCGGGCCAGGTGGGCTATCTTTGCGACATCATCTGCGGACAAGGACATGGTCGGGCGGCACTCTCGGCTGGGGCTGCAACAGGTTCGCGAAATTACCATATTCACGCTGCACCTCGAAACACGGGGTGCGGTTGCGTGCTTGCCGAACCCCGGGTGCATTGCTAGATTACGCGTCTTTGCCGGGCCACGGATGCCCGACACAATGCACTATCGCCATCGGCCGACGACCACTTAGCGAGTCGTTCGGCCGACCACCGGATGTCACAGCATGTTCCTTCGCCGTATTCGTGGACTCTTCTCCAACGACCTCTCGATCGATCTCGGCACTGCCAATACCTTGATCTATGCCCGCGACCAGGGGATCGTGCTCAACGAACCCTCGGTCGTCGCGATCCGCCAGGATCGAGGGCCGGGCGGCCCGAAATCGGTCGCCGCGGTCGGCGAGGAGGCCAAGAAGATGCTTGGCCGCACGCCGGCCAACATCACCGCTATCCGGCCGATGAAAGAGGGTGTGATCGCCGATTTCACCGTGACCGAGAAGATGCTGCAGTACTTCATTCACAAGGTGCACGAATCGCGGCTTATTCGCCCCAGCCCGCGCGTACTGGTCTGCGTGCCCTGTGGCTCGACTCAGGTCGAGCGCCGGGCGATCAAGGAATCCGCAGCTGGCGCCGGGGCCCGCGAGGTCTACCTGATCGAGGAGCCGATGTCCGCGGCGATCGGTGCGGGGCTGCCGGTCGACGAGGCCCGCGGCTCGATGGTGCTGGATATCGGTGGCGGCACCTCGGAGGTCGCGATCATTTCCCTCAATGGCATCGTCTACTCCAACTCGGTGCGGATTGGCGGCGACAAGTTCGACGAGGCGATCATCAATTATGTGCGCCGCAACTACGGCACCCTGATCGGCGAGGCGACCGCGGAAAGGGTCAAGAAGGAGATCGGCTCGGCCTATCCGGGCAACGAGGGGCGCGAACTTGAGGTCAAGGGGCGCAATCTCGCGGAGGGCGTGCCGCGCAGCTTCACGCTCAGTTCCAACGAGATCCTGGAGGCCCTGCAGGAGCCGCTGTCAGGCATCGTCGACGCGGTCAAGAAGGCACTTGAGCAGACGCCGCCCGAGCTGGGCGCGGACGTCGCGGAGCGCGGCATCGTGTTGACAGGCGGCGGCGCGATACTCAAGGACCTCGACCGGCTGATCGAAGAGGAGACGGGTCTCCCGGTGATTATCGCGGAGGACCCCTTGACCTGCGTGGCCCGCGGGGGCGGACGTGCGCTCGAACTGATGGACGAACGTGGCGGCGACATCTTCACGGTCGAGTAGGGACGCGATCGGCGGGCACGCAGGCGCCAGCGCGCGCCGCACATCGCAAGAACGGAGAGCGTTACCATCAAGCCGATCTTCGCCCAGGGCCCGTCGCAGACCACTCGACTGGTGGTCGCGGTCATCCTGTCCCTGACGCTGCTGGTACTCGATCATCGTTTCCACCACCTGCAGCAACTGCGCAGCACGCTGGCTTTCCTGACTTACCCGCTGCACTATCTCGCCGACTTGCCATTCACTGCGTCACGCTGGCTCAGGGAAACGACCAGCAGCCAGGAGACGCTACTCGAACAGAACCGGGAGCTGCGCGACGAGAACCTGCGTCTGAAGGTGGAATTGCAGAAGTACGAGTCGCTGCAGGCAGAAAACCTGCGTCTGCGCGACCTGGTCGACTCTTCGTTCAAGGTGGGCGACCGGGTGCTGGTCGCCGAGCTGTCTTCGGTCGACCTCGACCCATACAAACAGCAGGTAATCATCAAGAAAGGCGCGGTCTCCGGGGTATTCGAGGGCCAACCGGTACTCGACGCGAATGCGGTGATGGGGCAGGTGATCAACGTGACCGCGCTCTCTTCGACCGTGTTGCTGATCACCGATACCAGCCACGCGCTGCCTGTCCAGGTGCTGCGCAACGGCCTGCGTACCATCGCGGTCGGAACCGGGCGCATCGACCAGCTCAAGCTGCCCTACCTGCCGACCAATTCGGACATCGTCGAGGGAGACCTGCTGGTTACCTCGGGACTCGGGGGCAAATTTCCACCCGGCTATCCGGTAGCGACCGTCACGCGAATCGACCGGTCCCCGGATGCACCCTTCTCGAGCGTGTTCGCCGAGCCGCATGCCCACCTGGACCGCAGCCGCGAAGTCCTCCTGGTCTGGACCATACCCAACCAGATGCCGGTCACGAGCGAGCAGCCGGGGCCGCCAGACGGCAACCCAGAGGCAGCAGCGCCGACCGGTTCAATTGAGCAGGGTGGCACGCAGCGGCCGGCGAGGACCGGCACGTGAGTTCAGGCGGCGAGGGACGGCTGATCATTGCGACAACCCTGTGCGTGGCGATGCTGCTCGCGATCCTGCCGATGCCCGAGTGGGCGCGGCCGTACCGTCCGCAATGGGTCACGCTGGTGCTGCTCTACTGGGCCATCGCGCTGCCGCACCGGGTCGGTGTCGGCAGCGGTTTTGTGGTGGGCATCGTACTGGACGTGCTGACCGGCGCGCTGCTCGGCCAACATGCACTCGGTCTGTCCGTCGTTACCTTCATCGCGATTCAGCTGCACCAGCGAATCCGGGTGTTTCCTTTCTGGCAGCAGTCGCTGGGCATCCTGGTACTGCTGGTGATCGAGCATCTGCTGGCACTCTGGGTCATCGGTGCCACGCGCGGCGTGGCGCCCGGGTTGACCTATTGGACCGTGCCATTGATCGGCGCCCTGCTGTGGCCCTGGATTTTCGTCACGCTGCGCAAGGTGCGGCGGCACTTCAAGATCAGCTGAAGGCATGCATCTCAAGGACACCATCCGCGAAAGCCAGGCCTTTCTGAACAGGGCGATCATCGCCGGCCTGCTGGTCATTATCGCGGTCTTGGTGCTCATCTGGCGGATGGCGCAGCTGCAGGTCATCGAGCATGCGCATTTCACCACGCTGTCTCGGGAGAACCGCGTGAAGGTGGTGCCGTTGCCACCGACCCGGGGACTGATATACGACCGCAGCGGCGTGCTGCTGGCCCAGAACCGGCCGGCCTACAGCCTGGAGATCACGCCGGAACAGGTCGGTTCTCTTGACGACACCCTCGAGCAACTGGCCCAGGTAATCGAGATCGACGAGGAGGATCTGGAACGCTTCTGGAAGCTCAAGAGCCGCAAGCGTCGCTTCGACAGCGTGCCGATCCGGGTGAACCTGAGTCAGGACGAGACGGCGCAGTTCGCGGTCCACCGCCACCGCTTCCCCGGGGTCGACATCAAGGCGCAGTTGCTGCGTCACTACCCGCACGACGTGAAGACCACGCACGTGCTCGGCTACGTGGGTCGCATCAGCCAGCGCGACGTCGAGCAGATCGACAGTTCCAACTATTCCGGCACCAGCCACATTGGAAAGAACGGCGTCGAGAAGACCTACGAGTCGGCCCTGCACGGCGTGGTGGGCCTGGAGCAGGTCGAGGTGAATGCCGCCGGCCGCCGGGTGCGGACACTGGAGCAGACCCCGCCTGAACCCGGCGTCGACGTCCACCTGCACCTGGACATCGGACTGCAGGAGGTCGCGATGGAGGCCTTTGCGGAAAGCAATGGCGCACTCGTCGCGATCGATCCGAAGGATGGCGGCATCCTCGCCTTCGTCAGCCAGCCGGGTTTCGACCCGAACCTGTTCGTCGAGGGCATCAGCAGGAAGGACTATGCCGCCCTGCAGGAAAACGACGATCGCCCGCTCTACAACCGGGCGCTGCGCGGTCAATACCCGCCCGGGTCGACGGTCAAGCCCTTTATGGGGCTGGCCGGCCTTGAGCGCGGGGCCATTACCTACGACAGCAGCGTCTACTGCCCGGGCTTTTACCAGCTACCGGGGAATATCCATCGTTACCGCGACTGGAAGAAATCCGGCCATGGACCGATGGATCTGGACGCGGCCATCGTGCAATCCTGCGACGTGTACTTCTACCGACTGGCACATGAACTGGGCGTGGACCGCATTCATGGCTACCTTTCGCAGTTCGGGTTCGGCGAACGCACCGGGATCGATCTGACCGGCGAAACGAGTGGACTGCTACCGTCGCGCGAATGGAAGCGGCGGGCACGGCGCCAACCCTGGTACCCCGGGGAAACGCTGATTGTGGGGATCGGCCAGGGTTACTTCCTGACCACGCCACTGCAGCTCGCCGCAGCCACCGCGGCGATAGCGAATAATGGCATCTACTACACGCCCCACGTGGTCGACTATCTACGGGTGCGCGACACTGGCGAGGTCACGCCGATTCCACCCAGCGCGCGTAGCATCCCGATTGCGACACAGCAAAATTGGGAGGATGTGCGGGCCGGCATGCAGCACGTGGTGGACAGCGCTCGCGGCACCGCAAAGCGTATACGCAGCGAGCAATACACGATCGCCGGCAAGACTGGGACGGCGCAGGTGTTCACCGTTGCACAGGACGAGGAGTACGACGAAGAGACGCTGGAGAAGAAACTGCGCGATCACGCGCTGTTCATCGCCTACGCGCCGGCCGAGGATCCACAGATCGCAGTCGCGGTCGTCGTGGAGAACGGCGGGCACGGCGGCTCCGTGGCGGCCCCGATCGCTCGTCGGGTCATGGACGCCTACCTGCTTGGCGACGTGTCGGTAGAGGACGACTCATGAGTTATCTGCCGCGTCAGCTCGGTGAACTGACGCCGACCAACCCTAACCGACGCCAGGGCCTGTTGGCCGTGATCCACATCGACCTCCCACTGTTGGTCGGCCTGCTGTTGCTGTGCGGTTTCGGTCTGATCGTGCTGTACTCCGCCTCGGGCGAGAATTTGGGGCAGGTGCAACGCCAAGTGGTACGCATATTGCTCGCCTTCGCCGTGATGCTGGCGGTCGCGCAGCTGAATCCAGCGACGCTGCGGCGGTGGAGCCCGTGGCTCTACCTGGCCGGCCTGCTGATGCTCGTTGCTGTGCTGTTGTTCGGCGAGGTCGGCAAAGGCGCCCAGCGCTGGCTCGATCTGGGCATCGTGCGATTCCAGCCGTCCGAGCTGGTCAAGTTGGCCGTGCCAATGATGATCGCCTGGTATCTGGCCGAGAAACGCCTGCCGCCCAGCTGGCAGCGCCTGCTCGCCGCGGCGCTGCTGATCGTGGTCCCGGTGCTGCTGATCGCCAAGCAACCGGACCTCGGAACCGCGCTGCTGGTAGCCAGCGCCGGTGTGTTCGTGTTGTTCCTGGCCGGGATCAGCTGGCGGCTGATCGGCGGACTGGCGGTCGCCGCGGCTGCCGCCGCCCCGGTCATCTGGTATCTGATGCGGGACTATCAGCGGCAGCGTGTTTTGACCTTTCTGGACCCGGAGAAAGATCCGCTGGGCGCGGGCTATCACATCATTCAATCGAAGATCGCGATAGGCTCTGGCGGCCTGTACGGCAAGGGCTGGTTGAACGGCACCCAGTCGCAGCTCGATTTCCTGCCAGAACGCCATACCGATTTTATCTTCGCGGTATTGTCCGAGGAGTTCGGCCTGATCGGCGTTTTGATCATGTTGTCCATGTACCTTTTCGTGATCGGCCGCGGCCTGTACATCGCGACGCGCGCCCAGGATACCTTCGCGCGGCTGCTCGCGGGTTCGATGACCCTGGTGTTCTTCGTCTACCTGTTCGTCAACACCGGGATGGTGGCCGGGCTGATGCCGGTGGTCGGTGTTCCGCTGCCGCTGGTCAGCTACGGCGGTACTTCCCTGGTGACCCTGATGGCCGGCTTCGGTATCCTCATGTCCATTCATACCCATCGCAGACTATTGCCGACCTGATGATGAGACCAAGCACGCTTTCCCTGTTGCTGCTGACTGCCTGCGGCCTCGCCCAGTCCAAGACACCCGACCAACTGCGCGTCGAGTTCATCGAACAAATGGTGGACCAACACGGATTCTCGGAGCGCGAAGTCACACGTACGCTCTATCAGGCCGAGCTGCGCAAGCCGATACTGGAGGCCATTGCGCGACCGGCCGAGCGTGTCCTCAACTGGACCGAGTATCGAAAGATCTTCGTGACCCCGTCGCGCATCGACGGTGGACTGGAGTTCTGGCGCGAACACGCCGCGACGCTGACCCGCGCCGAGCGCGAGTACGGCGTGCCGCCGCATATCATCGTCGCGATACTCGGGGTCGAGACGCGCTACGGCGCCCACACGGGCGGCTACCGGGTGCTCGATGCGCTGCATACGCTGGGCTTCCATTACCCGAGGCGCGGCAAGTTCTTCCGTGAACAGCTGAGCCATTTTCTGCGCTTCGCACGCGAGGAGAACATCAAACCGACGCTGCCGACCGGCTCCTACGCCGGGGCGATGGGCATGCCGCAGTTCATGCCCGACAGCTTCCGCAGTTATGCGGTGGACTTCGACGGCGACGGGCGGCGTGACATCTGGGACAACCCGGTCGACGTGATCGGCAGTGTTGCCAACTACTTCGTAGAGAAGGGCAACTGGAAGCCCGGGGAACCCGTCGTGCAACCGGCACGGGGCGCCTCGGGCGAGTTGAAGACCCTGATCGAAGCCGGTGCAAAACCAACCTTGCAGCCGGGACAGCTGCGCGCGGCCGGTATTGAGTGGGATGCGGAGTCCCCCGCCGATCGCAGGGTCAGCCTGCTCGAATTCGATACCGACGAGGGCCCGGAGTACTGGATCGGCTACGACAATTTCTACGCCATCATGCGTTACAACCCGCGCACCATGTATGCGATGGCGGTCTACCAGCTGAGCGAGGCGATCCGAGAGCGGCAGGCACGGGCGCAACTCGTGCAAGGCGACTAGGCCTCGCCATGTCCGGGCAAGCGACACAGAGCAGACAGAAGATACTTGGCGCACTCGCAGTCCTGGGCGGCCTGCTCAGTGGCTGCGGCAGCCCGCTGCCGACGCCTCCCGGCGAGGTCGATGGACCACCGGATGAGCACCGCGACGTGAGCCAGGTGCCGGACGCGGTGCCCAGGGTCGAGCCGCTCAGCCGCGGCGGCAACATGAAAAGCTACGTGGTGCTGGGCAAACGTTACTACACGCTGCCGGCCAGCAAGGGTTTCTCGGAGCGCGGCATCGCCTCCTGGTACGGACAAAAGTTCCATGGCCGGCTTACCTCGAACGGCGAGATCTACGACATGTATGCGATGTCGGCAGCGCACAAACGGCTGCCGATCCCGACCTACGTCGAGGTCGTCAACCTGGAAAACGGGCGCCGGGTGGTGGTGCGGGTGAACGACCGCGGGCCGTTCCATGAAAACCGTATCATCGACCTTTCCTACACGGCGGCCTCGCGCCTGGGGATGCTCGGCAAGGGCACGGCCCTGGTGGAGGTGCGCGCGATCGACCCGGCCGGCTCGGCCCAGCCGGGCACCCGGGCCTCACGGGGGCCTGCCGCCGCGTCCGATCTACCGGGTGTGGCTGGTGTTGAACCGAAAATCTACTTGCAGGCCGGCGCTTTCAGCAGTGGCAATAACGCGGAAAGACTCCGCAGACAGTTGCAGCAAAGCCTCGCCCTCGAGGTACGCGTGATCCCGGCCGCGACCGGGACGGGTTCGGTGCATCGGGTGCAGGTGGGGCCACTGACATCGGTGGAGCTGGCAGACCAGGTGAGTGCACAGATGCACCGGCTGGGTGTCAATAAGCCGCTGGTCGTGATCGACTGACAGCCCGCCGGGCAGTTATCGCGTCCCGAGCGGGCGCGACAAATTCCCCCCGCATCCGTGATACCGGTGACGGATGCGGGCTAGAATGTTGCGCATCGGGACCGCATATACCGACGCGGCGCGCGTCGGCCGGCCCGGAAACCCGAGCAAGACGCGCCGGTCCTCCGCCCCGCCGGGCGTGCCCTCACCAGGAAAGCAGTATCGTGCACAAGACAGCCTCCAGCCTCGCAACCCTCCTGATCCTTCTGCTGCCCTTCGCGGTCTCGGCCGCGGTCTCGGTGCCGGCACCTCCCACGGTCGCAGCCACCGGTTACCTGCTGATCGATATGGACAGCGACACGGTGCTGGCACAGAAAGACGCTGAACAGCGACTCGAACCGGCCAGCCTGACCAAGATCATGACCGCCTACGTGGTGTTCCGCGAACTGCATGACGGTTCGGTCAAGCTGTCCGACGAAGTCTTGGTCAGCGAAAAAGCCTGGAAGACCCCCGGTTCGCGCATGTTTATCGAGGTGAACAAGCGGGTATCGGTCGAGGAGTTGCTGAAGGGCATGGTGATACAGTCCGGCAACGATGCCAGCGTCGCGCTCGCCGAACACGTCGCCGGCAGCGAGGAGGCATTCGCCAACCTGATGAACGAGCACGCGCGCCGACTCGGCATGGTGAACACCCACTTCGTCAATGCCACCGGGCTGCCCGACCCCGAGCACTACACGACACCGCATGACATCGTACTGGTCACCGAGGCGACCATTCGCGAGTTCCCCGAACTCTACAAGATGTATGCGGTAAAGGAGTACACCTTCAACGAAATCCGCCAGCACAATCGCAACAATCTGCTGTGGCACGATGAATCGGTCGACGGGGTCAAGACTGGTCACACCGAGGCCGCCGGTTACTGCCTGGTGGCATCGGCCAAACGTGACGGCATGCGGCTGGTCTCGGTGGTCATGGGCACTGAGAGCGAGAAGTCCCGCATCCGCGAGAGCAAGTCACTGCTCAATTACGGCTTCCGTTTCTATGAGACGCACCGGCTGTACGGCGCGTCGGACCGCCTGACCCGCAGCCGTGTCTGGATGGGCGAGCAGGAGCAGGTCGCGCTGGGACTGGCTAGAGACCTGTACGTAACGATACCCCGGCATCAGTACGAGAGGCTGAACGCGCGCACGGTGATCCAGCCGCAGATCGAGGCCCCGCTCGCCAAAGGCCAGAAAGTGGGCGAGGTGATCGTCGAGCTGGATGGCGAGGTTCTGACCCGGCGCACGCTGGTGGCCCTCGAGGACGTGCCCGAGGGCGGGATCTGGCGCACCATGGTCGACAGCGTTCTGATGATGCTGGAGTAGCGGCCAGTGGACGATGAACTCCTCGCATACCTGAACGGCGATTTTCTGCCGCGCGACCAGGCCTGCCTGCCAGTCACCGATCGCGGGCTGCTGTTCGGCGACAGTGTTTACGAGGTGGTTCCGGCCTATGGGGGTGTCCCGTTTCGCGTGACCCGTCACCTCGAGCGTCTCGACCGCAGCCTGGCCGCGATCGGCATGCAGAATCCGCTGGGGCGCGCGCAATGGCGGCAGGTATTGGAGCGCCTGGCACGGCAACTGCCCGACCGGGACCAGTCGATCTATCTGCAGGTTACCCGCGGTGCATACCCGGTGCGCAGCCACGTGATACCCGAGCAAGTCGTTCCCAATGTGATCGCGTTCACCAGCGCGAATCCGCAGAGAGATCCGGAACGGGCGCGCCGCGGCATCAAGGCGATTACGTTAGAGGATATCCGTTGGCACCGCTGCGATATCAAGGCAACGACCCTGCTGGCGAATGTGCTGGCACGCGCTCAGGCAGGTGCCGAAGGGGCCGACGAAGCAATCCTGATCCGTGATGGCGCGGCGATGGAGGGGACGGCGAGTAATCTGTTCATCGTCAGCAACGACCTCTTGATCACGCCGCCGGACAGCCTGGAATTGCTGCCCGGCATTACCCGCGACCTGGTATCGGAACTCGCCCGCGACGCGGGTGTGCCGTTCGCACAGGCGGTGATCGGCCTCGCGGAGCTCGAAAATGCCGACGAGATCTGGCTGACCAGTTCGACACGCGAGATCGCAGCGGTCGTCGAACTCAACGGCCGCCCGGTCGGAAACGGCAGCCCCGGGCGGGGCTGGCATCGCATGGATGCGCTGTTCCAGGCCTGTAAGGAGCGGCTGCGCCAGGGGGACGACTGCCATGTCGACTGAAGAGCCGCAGGGCTTCCGCTTTCCATGCGATTACCAGATCAAGGCTATGGGCATCGACGACGGGCATTTCCATGAACTCGTGATCGCGATCGTCAGCCGGCACTGCGACAAGGTGAACCCAGACAGCTTGTCGTCCCGACCTAGCCGCAACGGCAAATATGTCTCTGTCAGCCTTGTGATCGAGGCTACCAGTCGCGAGCAACTGGACGCGATTTACGAAGATCTCACGGCCCACGACAAGGTGCTGATGCGCCTCTGAGGCGTAGGGAAATGGAGCCGCCGGTCCTCAAGGTACGAAATCTCGGATTGCGTGACTATCTGCCTACCTGGCGGGCCTGGCGCGAGTTCACGGACACCCGCTCGGATCAGACCGGGTCAGAGATCTGGATCGTCGAGCACCCATCGGTATTCACCCAGGGCCAGGCCGGAAGGCCCGAGCACCTGATCGCGCCCGGCGACATCCCGGTCGTGCAGACCGACCGGGGCGGCCAAGTCACGTACCACGGGCCCGGACAGCTCGTAATCTACCTGCTGATCTCATTGCGCGAGGCCGGGATCGGTGTCCGACGGTTGGTCGACGTGATCGAGCAGGCCATCGTCGGCCTGCTCGATGCCCATGGTGTCGCAGCCCAGGCACGTCCCGACGCACCCGGCGTCTATGTCCAAGGCAGAAAGATCGCCTCGCTCGGGCTGCGCGTGCGACGCGGCTGCACCTATCACGGACTGGCGCTGAACGTCGACAACGACCTGGAGCCGTTCGCACGCATCAATCCCTGCGGCCATGAGGGGCTCGAGGTGACCAGCACCCGACGGCTCGGCATTGCTGAGAGCCGCGAGGCACTGGCCGGCGATCTGGTCGAACGACTCGCCGGGTCGCTCGGCTACCGTACCCGCGCGGGCTGAGCGAAGCAGCATCCGGACGCCGCGAACAGCGGCGACCCCGGGCTGGCCCAAATTGGCGCACATGCCCCGATTCGGGGCGTAAACCAAATTGAACATGCAGTCCCGATTGTTTAGGCTGCGAACTGACAGCAGCGACACAGAACCCAATTTATGTGCGGTATCTGCGGTGAAATCCGGTTCGACGGCAGCTCGCCGTCGATCGAGTCCGTGACGCGAATGAACAGCGTCATGTTTCCGCGCGGACCAGATGGGAATGGCGTGTTCCAGTCGGGCCCCCTCGCCGTCGGCCACCAGCGGCTGCGTATCCTCGACCTCAGCGAGCACGCGCAGCAACCCATGATCGACAGTGAACTGGGTCTGGGCATCGTATTCAACGGCTGCATCTACAACTTTCGCGACCTGCGCGTGCAACTGCAGGGCCTCGGCTATCGGTTTTTCTCGGACGGCGATACCGAGGTGATCCTGAAGGCCTATGCGGCCTGGGGCATTGAGTGCGTGGACCGTTTCCACGGTATGTTCGCGTTCGCGATCTGGGAGCGCGATGCCGGCCGGCTGATACTGGCCAGAGACCGGCTCGGCATCAAGCCACTGTACTACACAGAGTTGAACAACGGCCTGCGCTTCGCATCGACGCTGCCCGCACTGCTCGCCACCGATGGGATCGACACCGATATCGACCCGGTCGCGCTGCACCACTACATGAGCTTCCACGCGGTCGTTCCGGCACCGCACACGATCCTCAAGGGCGTGCGCAAGCTGCCGCCGGCGACCATACGGGTGATCGACGCGGACGGACGCAGCCGCGACCATTGCTACTGGCGGCTGCACTATGGCGCCCGTCCCGACGAGCGCGATTTCGGTTACGAGGACTGGCAGGAAGTGACACTCCATGCGCTGCGCAAGGCGGTCGAGCGCCGCCTTGTGTCAGACGTCCCGGTTGGCGTGCTGCTGTCCGGCGGGCTGGATTCGAGCCTGATCGTCGGCCTGCTCGCAGAGCAGGGACAGCGGGGCCTCAACACCTTCTCGGTCGGTTTCGAGTCGGTGGACGATGAGGCCGGCGACGAGTTCCAGTACTCCGACATCATCGCCCGACACTTCTCGACCGAGCATCACCAGATCCGGGTCGACTCCAGTCGCCTGCTACCGGCGTTGAACGACTGCATCCGGGCCATGAGCGAGCCGATGGTGAGCCATGACGTGATCGGCTTCTACCTGCTTTCCGAGCGCGTCTCCCAACATGTGAAGGTGGTACAGAGCGGCCAAGGGGCGGACGAGGTGTTCGCCGGGTATCACTGGTACCCCCCGCTGGCCGACAGCAAGGACCCGGTCGATGATTATGCGGGGGTGTTTTTCGACCGCGACCATGCCGAGTTTGTCCGGGCCGTGGATCCGCGGTTGGTCGGCGACGACCACAGCCGGGCGTTCGTTTCGCGCCACTTCGGCCAACCCGGCGCGCAGCGCCCTATCGACAAGGCGCTGCGGCTGGATACGCAGATCATGCTGGTCGACGACCCCGTGAAGCGGGTCGACAACATGACCATGGCATGGGGTCTCGAGGCACGCGTACCCTTCCTCGACCACGAACTCGTCGAGCTGGCAGCACGCATCCCGCCCCAATTCAAGATCGCATCGGGCGGCAAGGGCGTGGTCAAGGAGGCCGCGCGCTCGGTGATACCTGCCGAGGTCATCGATCGGCCGAAGGGCTACTTCCCGGTGCCCGCACTGAAATATCTCGAGGGGGAATACCTGACCTTCGTCCAGGAAGCACTCGGACAGCCGGCCGCGCGTCAGCGGGGCCTGTTTCGGGACGACTACATCGCGACACTGATGGCCGATCCGAAGACGCATATCACCCCGCTTCGGGGCTCGAAGGTCTGGCAAATCGCGCTCCTGGAATTGTGGTTCCAGCAGCACGGGATCTGAGGCAAGCGCATGAGCAAGGAAGAGCACTACCGGTCCCGGCTCGCACGACAACGGGCCGCCAGCCTTTCCGGCGCCGAAGCCCCGCATTCCAGCGGAAAGGATAAGCCCAGACCCGACGCGATCATCGATGTCGGCTGGGGCCGGCTGATCTTCGCGCACACGTTTCGCAACAATCGTCGCCTGGCCGACGCGCTGCTGGCCGAACTGCCTGGCAAACGCGATATCGCATTCTACGTCAGTGACCCACACGTGCTGCTGTCGATGGAGCCGCAGAGCCTGTTTCTGGATCCGTCCCACACTTATCGCCTCTGGCTGGATCGCTACAAGGTCTCAGCGCTCCGCCCGCGCGGCTTCACGGTCCGCCTGATGAACAGTCGTGCCGATGCGGACGGCGTACGGCGTGTCTATCTCGCCCGGAAGATGATCCCACCGCCGGCGGAATTCATGTGGAATCAGCGAACCTCGCGGATCGTGCATTTCTTTGTTGCCTCGGACACGCACACTGGCGAGATCCTCGGCGCCACGACCGGCATCGATCATGTCGAGGCGTTCGACGACCCTGAGAAGGGTGCGAGCCTGTGGGCGTTGGCCGTGGATCCGCAGGCACGCCATCCAGGCATCGGGCAGGCACTGGTAAGGCACATGGCCGAGTACTTTATCGCGCGCGGCCGCAGCTATCTCGACCTTTCGGTGATGCACGACAACCGTGAGGCGATACGCCTCTACGAACGGCTGAAGTTCGAACGCATCAACGTTTTTACGGTCAAGAACAAGAACTCGTTCAACGAACCCCTGTTCGTCGGAACGCAACCCGAGCAGAAGCTGAACCCCTATGCCCAGATAATCACACGCGAGGCGAAGCGGCGCGGCATAGTAGTCAACGTGCTCGATGCGGAAGCCGGATTCTTCGAACTTTCGCTGGGTGGCCGCAACGTGACCTGCCGTGAGTCGCTGAGTGAACTGACCACCGCGATCGCGATGAGCCGCTGCGACGACAAGGCCGTGACCCATCGCGTGCTCGAACATGCCCATCTGCGGGTGCCGGCGCAGATGGAGGTCAGTGATATGCGGCAGGCGGAGGGTTTCCTCGAACAGTACGGGAGCGTGGTGGTCAAACCGGCGCGCGGCGAACAGGGCGTGGGTATCAGTGTCGACGTGCGCGACGCTCCCTCCTTACAGGCGGCGATCGAGGAGGCACGCAAATACTCCGACACGATCCTACTCGAGGAGTATGTGAAGGGGATCGACCTACGCATCATCGTGATCGATGGCAGAGTGGTGGCCGCCGCAACGCGCAGGCCGCCCCGAATACAGGGTACGGGTCAGGACAGCATCCGCGAACTGATTGAAAAACAGAGCCGGCGCCGCGAGGCCGCAACCAGCGGCGAGAGCAGCATCCCGATCGACCGGGAGACGGAGCGCTGCGTCCAGGAGGCGGGTTACACGCTGGATGACGTACTGCCCTACGGCACCTACCTGACCGTGCGCAAGACCGCCAACCTGCATACGGGCGGGACCATCCACGACGTCACCGACAAGCTGAGCCCGGCACTGCGCAAGGCGGCCGTCGGCGCGGCGGCGGCGATCGATATCCCGGTAACGGGGCTGGACTTCATGGTGCCCGCCCCGGACAGCGCTGACTATGTCATCATTGAGGCCAACGAGCGCCCCGGCCTGGCAAACCACGAACCACAGCCCACCGCCGAGCGCTTCATCGACCTGCTGTTCCCAAGCACCGCGGAACGCTAACCGAACGGCAACCCGGGGCCGGGCGACTGGCGCGAAGTAAAGCAAGACGAGCCATGCAACTACTGCCTATTGACCAGACCTACGTCCAAGACGTGCTGTTTCGACTGTTGAGTACGCCGAGTCCCAGCGGCTACACGGACCGTGTCGTCCATCTGGTTGCGGACGAACTCGACAAACTTGGCGTCGGCGTCGAGGTGACGCGGCGCGGTGCGATACGTGCCAATCTGAAAGGGGAGCGTAGCAGCCCCGACCGGGCCGTGGTGGCGCACATCGACACGCTTGGCGCGATGGTCAAGGCACTGAAACCCAACGGCCGGGTCGAGATAATACCGATTGGCCACTGGAACGCGCGCTTCGCCGAGGGCGCCCGCGTGACCCTGTTCACCGACATGAGCTCCCACCGCGGCACCATCCTGCCGCTCAAGGCCTCGGGTCACACCTTTGCCCACGAAGTCGACAAACAGCCATCGAATTGGTCGAATCTGGAACTGCGCATCGACGAAATCTGCGACTCGCAGCGTGATCTGATGCGCCTCGGCGTGCACGTTGGCGACTTCATCGCAGTGGACCCGCAGCCCGAGGTACTGGAAAACGGCTACATCGTGTCGCGCCATCTGGACGACAAGGCCGGGGCCGCGGTCTTGCTCGGCGCGGTCAAGGCGATAACCGACAGCGGCGTGGTACTGCCGGTCGACTGTCACCCCTTGTTCACCATCTCTGAAGAGGTCGGCTCGGGCGCGTCGGCGGCACTGCACGGCGATGTCGCCGAGATGCTGACGCTGGACAACGGCACGACGGCGCCGGGGCAAAACTCGAGCGAATTCGGTGTGACCCTGTGCATGGCCGACATGAGCGGACCGTTCGACTACCACCTGACCCACTACATGATCCAGCTCTGTCAGGAGTTTCAGATCCCCTATCAGCGAGACGTTTTCCGCTACTACCGCTCGGACAGCGCCTCTGCGGTGGAGGCCGGCGCCGACCTGAGAACCGCGCTGGCCACCTTCGGCATCGACGGCTCACACGGCTGGGAGCGGATCCACTGGAACGCGTTGGAGTCGCTGGCCAAGCTGGTCACTATCTACATGCAGTCCCCGCCGCTTTTTCTGCGGGACCAGGACGACATCGGGCCGCGCATGGGGTTCCCGATGCAGCCCGCCTGACATCCGGCCCCGTCACCGGGCCGTGGACGGCCAGGCCGCGACCCGTCAGCACTTGCGCAGCATACACTGCACCACGCCGATCTGCCCTGAACGGAAGCCGCCTTCGCAGAACGCGAGGTAGTAGCGCCACATCCGGCGAAAACGCGCGTCGTAGCCGTTTTCTTCGAGCCAACGCGTGCAGCGGCGAAACGCGGCATGCCAATGCTGCAGCGTTTCTGCGTAGTCGCGACCAAAGTCCCGTAGGTCGGCTACGGTCATCCCGGAGCGCGTGGCCAGGCGCCTCAAGTGTGCCCGCGTCGGCAACATGCCGCCCGGAAAGATGTAGGTCTGAATGAATCCTCCCGGGCTCGCCGCATATTGCTCGAAGCGCGCCTCGTCGATCGTGATGATCTGCAGCGCGGCGCGTCCGCCTGGTCGCAACTGCCCGGCAAGCTTGTCGAAGTAGTCTTCCCAGTATTCCTGCCCGACCGCCTCGAACATCTCGATCGAGACGACGTGGTCCACGCTGCCAGCGAAGTCCCGGTAGTCACAGAGACGCAGTTCGACGAGGTCGGACAGGCCCGCGCGAGCGATCCGCGCATGTGCATAGGCGAGTTGCTCACGCGACAAGGTGATACCGACGACATGCATACCCCGACGTGCCGCATACTCCGCGAAACCACCCCAGCCGCACCCGATCTCCAGGATCCGATCCCCGGGCCGCGCGTCGAGCATCGACAGCATGCGCTGGTACTTGTGCTGCTGCGCCTGCGCCAGCGATTGGCCTGGATCCGCGAACAGGGCCGAGGAGTAGGTCATGGAAGGATCGAGCCACTGCGCATAGAAATCGTTGCCCAGGTCGTAGTGCGCCGCGATGTTGCGCCGACTGCCGCGGCGCGAATTGCGCCGCAGCCGATGCTGCAGGCCGAGACGCGCCTGCGCGAGCCGATGGCGGGCACTGCTTTCTCGGAAGGCGTCGATGTTCAATGCGAACAACTCCAGCAGTGCGGCCGGGTCTTCGGAATCCCAGTCTCCGGCAATGAAGGCCTCGGCAAAACCCAGGTCGCCGCGCCACATCAGCCGGCGCAGCAGCGCGCCGGGACGCCGTATCAGCATCTGAGCGTCCGGCCCGGGGTCACTACCCTGCAGCTTGAAGGCCAGGTCGGGGCCCAGCGTCAGTCGCAGGTGGCCCCGCCGGAGCCGGGCCAGGCGGTCGACCAGGCGGCGCTGATGCCATGGCAGTCGGGCGAGGGCCGGCAGATCGAGCGAAAGCGAGCCGGTCTGTGAACTCATCTCAACTAACCTCCTCCATCGGGGGCGCGGGTTTAGGGTGGAAACGCTCGCCCCGCAACCAGATCTTCAGTGCCTGCCAATGGATCGCGGCGACGACCTTGAGCGTCTGAAACGGGACCCTCAAAACTTGCCGCGCCAGCTCCTTCGTGTCAAACGGCCGGCGCTCGCCGGTCTGGGTCGCGATCAGCATCAGGCGGTCGTCCCTGTACTCGCGGATCGCAATCCGCAGCCGCGCGTCTGGTCGGGCCAGAAGAAAATCATAGCGCGCCTGCATGCCGATGAACGGCGAGACGTGGAACTCCTTGGCATGGCTGGCGCGCACCGGCCAATGCGGCGCCCGAGCCGAGGTCTTGAGCAGGTAGCAATGGCGTTCGCCGAACGTGTTGCGTACCTCCGCGATCACCGCGACCGGGCGGCGGTCTGCTGTTTCGCAGAACCACAGGCTGAGCGGATTAAAGCCCCAGCCCAGAATTCGGGGAAAACAGAGCAGGCGGATGTTCAGCTTGGCGCCGTTCAAGCCGGACCGAGCCAGCGTGCGCTCGGCCCATCCCCGCAGGCTCGTCTCGCCAGGTGGTAGGTGGTCCGCATCGTGGAAACTCAGTAGGTTGAAACGATTACGCGAAAACAGCGCAGAGACGGCGGCCACCCGGTCCAGCGCATCGATATCGAGCAGCAGGCTGAAAACCCGGTAGCGGAAGCGATACTTGCTGTCGAAGAATCGCCTGTGCATCACCTCAGCGCTGTAGATGCATGCCGGGTGGGAATCGACGGTCATGCCGGCTGCCCGACGAGCTGCGGGACCGGGGTGAGGCCGCGCGATTCGCGAACCTCGTCGAGCCACGGGACGGCGGCACCGAGGGCCTTTGCCACTTCGACACCTGAGCGGATTCCGTCCTCGTGGAATCCGTAGCCGGTCCAGGCCCCGGCAAACCAGGTGTTTCCACGGCCTTGGATCCTGTGCAGTTGCCGCTGCGCCCGCAGTGCATCCGCGTCGAATACCGGGTGGTGGTACTCGAACTCGGCGGCGACCAGTTCGTCGCGCGGCTCATGCAGCGGATTCAGGCTGACGAAATAATTGTCTCGTGTCGGCAGATACTGCAGCGAATTCATCCAGTAGGTGATGCTGACCGCGCGTCCGGCGTCGTGGCCCGCGGCGCCACGGTAATTCCAGGACGACCAGACCCGGCGTTCGCGCGGCATAAGCGCTGGATCGCGGTGCAGTATCACGCGATTGGGCTGGTATGGAATGGCGCCGAGAAGATGCCGTTCGGTGGGGCTCGGCTGCGCCAGGAGCCGCAACGACTGGTCGCTGTGACAGGCCATGACCACCTGGTCGAACAGCTCGCTTTGGCCGTCGGCAAAGCGCAATGTGACACCTGCCTGCGTGCGCTCGACCCGGACCACCGGGCTGTCCGCCCTCGCACGCGGGCCAAGGTCCCCGATCAGCCGGTCCATATAGCGACGCGAGCCACCACGGACCGTACGCCACTCGGGGCGACCAGCCAGCTGGATCAGGCCGTGGTTGGCAAAGAAGCGCAGAAAGCTGGCGGCCGGGAACTGCGCCATCTGCCCATGCGGGCACGACCAGATCGCAGCCGCCATCGGATAAAGATACCGCGAGCGGAATTCCTCGGCGAACCCGGCGTTGTCCAGGAAATCGCCGACCGTCGTCCCGGCAGGCAGTGGGCGCTTGAGCGCCCGGTGGGCAACCCGGTTGAAGCGCAGCACGTCGCGTAGCATGCCCCAGAATCGGGCACTCACCAAATTACGGCGTTGCCCGAACAGGGTGTCGAGGCTGGTGCCGGCATATTCGAAGCGGCCGTCGTCGAATGACGCCGAGAACGACATTGCGGTCGGATAGGAGTCTATCCCGAGATGGTCGAACAGTGCGGTCAGGAGCGGGTAATTCGGCCGGTTGAACACCATGAAGCCGGTGTCGACCGCAACGCTTTCACCGTTGGCTCCCGTTTGGTAAGTGTGGGTGTGCCCTCCAAAACGGCTGTCCGCCTCGAACAGCACGACATCGGCCCGCTCGCGCAGCAACCAGGCGGCAATCGTGCCACTGATGCCGCTGCCGATGACTGCTATTCGCTTGCCTGTGTTCATATTTCGCACCCCGTTTGTCGGCTTTTTATTGACTTGCATACGCATCAAAACTATACATATCCTATACGACGACGCGAGATAAGCAAGGGAATCCACATGAAACCTGTACATTTTCCGTTCAGCATGGTGATTTTGTCTGGTTTCTTGACGCTGGGCACGGTCAAGGCCGCGGCCGACGGCGCGGGCCACCTGTTGGACCATGAAGTCCGGCAACTGGGCAGCGAGGAGTCGGTGAACCTGCGGGAGGCCTACGGGGGCAAGGTCGTGCTCATCGTCAATACCGCAAGCAAATGCGCCTTCACAGACCAGTACGAAGGACTGGAGACGCTGTATGCCCGATACCGCGAGCAGGGACTGGTCGTTCTCGGGTTTCCATCCAACGACTTCGGCAACCAGGAGCCGGGCACCGAAAAACAGATCAAGGACTTCTGCCGACTGACCTACAGCGTCCGATTCCCGATGTTCGCGAAGACCTCGGTGGCCGAAGGTCAGGCGGAGCCGCTGTTCGAGGGACTGGCTCAAGCGGCAGGGCGCTATCCGCGGTGGAATTTCCACAAGTATCTGATCGATCGTGAGGGCCGGCTCGTCGAAGACTACCTGAGCTGGACGGCACCACAGAGCGCATCGGTCGTCGAGGCGATCGAGCGGCTCCTCTAGCCCGATCAGCGCGCCACGACGGACGCGCCCCAAAGAGGCATCCACAGCTCGGAGACACCCAAAGAATCATGGCAACCACAAAAGAGGCAGCACAAATGACAGAGACACGCACCGACCCCCAGGGGGCTTACCGAATCGGCGCCGTCGCGCGCCTCACCGGCATCTCGCCCGATACCCTGCGGATCTGGGAGCGGCGGTACGACATCGTCGACCCACGCCGCACGCCGAAGGGGGGGCGTCTCTACAGCCAACAAGACGTGACGCGGCTCACGATGATCAAGACCCTGGTAGATCAGGGCTACGCGATCAGCACGGTGGCAAACCTGCCGGTGGAGGAACTCAACCGGCGGCTCAACAGCGCGCAACCAGCCAACCTGCCACCGATGGGCAGTGGACAGCACGAGGTGTGCGTCGTGGGCCAGGCGATCTCGGTGCGCGCCTGCAACACCGAGCGTATGCCTCAAGGTCTCGAATTGGCGGGGGCATACACGGATCTCGACGCCTTCCTCGAAGACGAAACCGAGTGTGACACGCTGGTAATCGAGCTGCCTTTTCTCGACCGGGGCATCGCCCGGGAACTGCATGTGCCCGAGCTGCGAAAGCGCGCCCAGCGCATCATCGTGATCTATGCGTTCAGCCCGTCGAGTATCGTGAGCCAACTGCAACGCTACGGTCTCCAGACACTGCGGGCACCGGTCGCGCTGGAGCACATCTGGCAGCAATGCCAGCTCAGCCAGACCCAGCAGGTCGACTGGCAGCCGCCGGAGTGGAATCCGCGGGTCGCGAGCAACGAGCCGGTGCCACCGAAACGCTTCACCCACGATCAACTGGTCTTTCTCTCCGGCGTGACGACCAGCCTCGAGTGTGAATGCCCGCACCATATGGCGAACGTGATCGAGCAGCTCGCAGCCTTCGAGGACTACAGCGCGCGCTGCGAGGTCTCCAGCACCAAGGACGCGGCGCTACATGGCTACCTGCACCAGATGACCGCGCGCGCGCGCTGGCTGATGGAAGTCGCGCTGGAGCGACTCGCCGAGGTCGAGGATATTCGGGTGACACCGGACAAGGCGCGGAGGGACATCGGCACCCCGCGTTGACTCGCAAAGCCTAGACGGTTCGTGACCGCGGTCAAGGAACGGGCCGCGGGCGGCCTCGGCCCGAACTAACTTCAGACAAAGTTCACGGCGATGCGCTATACCTTAGCGGGCGGCATCAAAGAGCCGCAGGTTCAAGGCGCCACCGTCTCGGCCGAGACAATGAGAGCGTCCCCGTACACGATGGATAGAGAGACCCGATGACCCAACCCCCAACGCGAGATGCCGGGCCCGCCCGCAGCGGCATTTCTTCCGATCCGCATCATGGTGACCTGCGCAAGGCGGCCTACCTGAAACGCCGCGCCGAATACCAGATGCAGGCGACCAGCCCGACCGTTGCACAGGCGGGTGCTCCGGTGCAAACCACGCCCGGCAACAAACAGGCCGGACGCCTGCGCTGAACAAAGGCGCTACTTCACCAGGCCCCAGGCCTCCAGGGCCCGAAGCCGGCTCGCCTTGCTGTCGGCGACCGGCCGCGGATAGTCACTGCCCAGTCGCAATCCTGCCCCGGTCAGCACCGCTGTCGGGGCCGCCCAGGGCTGATGCACCCACCGGTCCGGCAGGTTCGCCAGTTCCGGCAGCCAACGTCGGACATAGGCGCCCGCCGGGTCGAACTTGTCGCCCTGCAGCACGGGATTGAACACCCGGAAATAGGGCGCGGCGTCCGCCCCGCAACCGGCCGTCCACTGCCAACCGAGACTGTTGCTTGCCAGGTCGGCATCGACCAGCGTGTCCCAGAACCAGCGCGCCCCCGACTGCCAGGGCAGCAGCAGATTCTTGGTCAGGAAAGACGCGACGATCATGCGCACCCGGTTGTGCATCCAGCCCGTGACCCACAACTGCCGCATGCCGGCGTCGACCATCGGAATGCCGGTCTCGCCACGCTGCCAGGCCGCCAGATCGGAGGCATGCTCGCGCCACGGAAACGCATCGAAGCGTGCGTCCATCGGCGATTCTGCGGTATGCGGGTAGTGATACAGGAGGTGGTGGGCGAACTCCCTCCAGCCGATCTCGCGCAGGAACGCGCTCGCCGGTTCCCCGGCGGCGTCACAGGCCGCACTGATTTCGCGCGGCCCGAGCTGCCCGAAATGCAGGTACGGGGAAAGTCGTGACACCTGATCCTTGGCCGGGAGGTCGCGTCCGGTCGCATAGCGCCGGATGTCGCAGGCAAGGAATTCGTCCAGCCTCGCCTCTGCCGCGTCACGGGTAGGCCGCCAGGTCTCTGCGATGCCCGCGTCCCAGGCGATCTTTGGCAGCAGCTCGAGTCTGTCCAGGTCGAGGCCGCCCAGGCCCGCAAAGGACTGCGCCGTGATCAGACGTCGGCGAACGCCCGGGACCGGCACCGGCCGACGCGGCAGGCCGTCCGCCTGCAGACGTTTCCAAAACGGGGTGAACACCCTGAACGGCCTGTGTTGCTTGTTGGACACGTCCCAGGGCTCGAACAACAGCGCGGCATTGAAGCTGCGCGCCTCGATGCCCGCCGCGCGCAGCGCCTGCTTGACCCGCGTGTCCCGGGCGATGGCCGCCGGCTCGTACAGCCGGTTCCAATAGACGGCGGTCGCCCCGCTCTGCTCGACCAGTTCCAGCAGCGTCGCAAGGCTATCGCCCCGCCTGAGCAGCAGGCGGCCGCCCAGCTGATGTCCCAAGTCGTCGAGCGCACGGTGCAGCCACCAGCGAGAGGCGGCACCGGGTGCCCAGGCGTCTTCCTCTTCGGGGGCATGCAGGTAGATCGGCAGCACCCGCGCATGGCCGTCCAACGCAGCGGCGAGCGCAGGATTGTCGCTTAAGCGCAGATCGCGCCGGAACCAGACGATGGCCAGCGACACCGCGAACTCAGCCCTGTGCCGCGGTCGCGACCATCGACGGTCGTTGCGCAAACCCGGCGTACCAGACCGCCAGGCCCGGCCGTCGGTCCCGCCACTCGCCAACGGCACCGCGCAGGTCGAGATAGCCGAGCGCGACCGCGATGCTGACCGTTCCCAGATCGACCCGGCCCTCGAACATCACCACCTCGCGTTCGAGCCAGTCGAGGGAACGCGCTATCGCGCGGCGCTTCAGATCCAGCCACGATTCCCAGCGCTTTTCCTCGGGACGGCGCTGCAACTCGACGAAGACCAGCACCGCGCAATCGAGGATACCGTCAGCCAGGGCCTGCTCGCGCAGCACGCGCCAGCGCGCGTCACCGTCGGATGGGATCATCGGCGCACTGGCGTGCTGCCGGTCAAGGTAATCGCAGATAACCGGACTGTCGTATAGCGTCCGACCGTCATCCAGCACCAGCGTCGGGATCATGGACAGCGGGTTTTCGTCGGTCAGCAGGCCAGGCTCGGACCAGGCATCGACGCTTTCCAGCGCTACCCGCTCCGCGAGGCCGGTCTCGTGCAGCAGTACAGTCACCTTGCGCACGAACGGTGAGGTCGGGGAATGACGTAACAGCATCGCGCTTGCTCCGAGCTTGTGGACGCAGTCGCGGACGATCCCTCCCCACGACCGCTGTCCCGTTGCGGTGGCGCCGCTCGCGCCTCGATCAGGCCGCGTCCGCGCCGCTGATGATATGCGCCGGCAGATCCGAACTCTCGTGACGGCTGCCGCCGCCCGGCCAGTCGCGTGCGAACGCGTCCTCGTCGACTTGCGCCCCAAGGACGCCGGGCTACTGCCAGCATATCGACCTCGGCGTTGTCGAGGCAACAGGTGGCGCCCAGCGACGGGGTCATATTGAAAATCGCCCCGACGCCGGTATCGACTTGGCCTCACCCATCATCAGCTTGCGATGTTCCTTATCGATCAGCTTGGGCCGAGTGCCGCCAATACCTAAAAATGGTGTTCTTAGCCCAGGTCGTGCGCCAGCGTGAGACTATGACCGCCGGCGCAGGTTGCCGTCGGAACAGGCCGCGGCGGGGTCGATCCG
>CBDTXT010000003.1:0-24686 GCA_965364465.1 uncultured Chromatiaceae bacterium | reverse complement strand
GCGGCGCGCCATCGAGGCGGCAAGGGCGGCTGCGCCGTCGAGCCGGGTGGTATATATGAGCACGCAGGGCCGCCGGCTGGATCAGGCCGCCGTGCGCACGATGGCTGCGGAGCCGGGCCTGATCCTGCTGGCAGGGCGCTATGAAGGTATCGATGAGCGCTTGATCGACGCCTATGTGGACCAGGAATGGTCGATTGGCGACTACGTGCTGTCGGGCGGAGAGTTGCCGGCGATGGTGCTGATGGATGCGGTGATGCGCCTGTTGCCGGGGGTGCTGGGCCACGCCGATTCGGCGCAGCAGGACTCCTACGCGGAAGGTCTGTTGGATTGTCCGCATTACACGCGCCCGGAAGAGATTGCCGGACGCTCGGTGCCGGAGGTGTTGAAATCCGGCAACCACGAATTGATACGCCGCTGGCGCCTTCAGCAGGCGTTGGGGCGAACCTGGCTGCGCCGGCCCGAGCTGTTGCAGGGGCGGGCACTCAGCGGTGAGGAACGGGATTTACTCGACGAATTTATTCGTGCCCGCGAGGGCACATGAGGTACAGGAGCAGCGGCGATGAGCAATATCATCCAGGAACTCGAAAAAGAACAGATGGGCCGGCAGCTGCCGGACTTTGGTCCCGGCGACACGGTGGTTGTGCAGGTCAAGGTGAAGGAAGGCCAGCGCGAGCGGCTCCAGGCGTTCGAGGGGGTCTGCATCGCCAGACGCAATCGTGGCCTGAACTCTTCGTTTACGGTGCGTAAGATCTCGCATGGCGAGGGCGTCGAGCGGGTGTTTCAGTCCTATAGCCCGAGCGTCGCCGACGTGCAGGTCAAGCGCCGCGGCGACGTGCGCCGCGCCAAGCTTTACTACCTGCGGGGTCTGACCGGCAAGGCGGCCCGAATCAAGGAGAAGATCAAGTCCTCGTCCTGACCGTCGGCCAGGCTTGATCCGGCCTCAGCTGGCGCCACGTTCGCGCGGCGGTCTTTCTGAGGCCGGCTCGCGGCCCCCAGCCGCCCGCGTAAGCCTTATCGGGCGCTGGCGGCTGCCGCGAGGCGTCTGAGGCTGGCGTCGATTGCGTCGGCCGCCATCGTCTCCGGGTCGATCAGTTCCAGTCTTGCGTGCCCATCGTACGGCGCGTCTATCGCCGACCATCTAGACTGGTTCACGGCCTGCCAGCCCCTATCGGTGTCGAACAGGCCTTTCTTGCGTTCGACCTGCAGCGCATCCATCCATTCTCTCAGCGCGTCGAAGCCCCAGGGTGCGTTTTGCCGGATGACCCAGCCGACGCGCCGATAGCCGTCCCCGCCGCCCTGGATCAAGATCCAGTCGGCGCTGACATGCGCGCTTCCGGACGCCGCGCGGGCGGCGCTTTCGATCAGCAGGGCGTGCGCCTCGGGAAAGGCCGCCTGGTGGCCCCCTGCGCCGCCGATGTCGAGCCAGGCCGGGTCCAGTTGGCCGTCTTCAGTCAACGCCAGTCGTTGCTTCGGCGGATTGAGTCGTGCGGCGAAGTCCTCGAACGCAGTGATATCGTGGGCCGCGTAAAGATCGGCCTTGTTTGCAAGCAGCACATCGGCGAGATGGATCTGGTCCTGAAAACTGGGGTGCTCACGGTGCCGGGCAGAGTCGAGATGTCTGGCATCCATCAGGCAGACGGTCGCCCGAACCTCGAGGACGCCGGCGTACAGGGGTCCGGACAGGGTGTCGAGCACCCGTGCCGGATGGCCCAAACCGCTGGGTTCGATCAGGATTCGGTCGGGACGGTGCCGTCGGATCAGACGATTGAGGCCGGTGGTGAATGCCGGTGCCGTGACGCAGCAGAGACAGCCGCCGGCGACCTCCTCGACCACGCACTGCCGGCCGGCGAGCAGCGCGCCGTCGATACCGACCTCCCCGAACTCGTTGACCAGCACGGCCCAGCGTTCAGTGCTCGGACAGCGTGCCAGCAGGCCCTTGAGCGTGGTCGTCTTACCGGCGCCGAGGAACCCGGTTATCAGGTTGACCGGGATGCGCCGACCCTCGGCCGTCACTGCTCGTCTTGGTCCGACGCCGCGTCGTCAGTCATGAAGTAGTAGTCGTACTCGCCATGCAGTTCAGTGGTGAACTGCCATGCCTCGTTGTACGAGAGCCCGCTGTCTTCGGGGAAGATGACCTTGATATAGAGGCCGTTCTGCTGTTCAGCCGCGAGCCGGCTCAGCACCTTGTCGAGTTGGCTGCGCGATATTCGCTGGTAGCTGCCTTCGCCACCTTCACGCCAGGAGATCCGGTACGCGCCATCTTGTTTCCAGTAGCGCACTTCGACCAGGTGGCGGCCGGCTGAGCTACGCGCCGGGCGTACCAGTTTGTCGTATTTGACCTTGAGTTCGTCGAAGTCGTCGGCCAGCACCAGGTAGCGCCGCTCGAATTCCTGCTGGCGTTCGCGGGCCTGCTGCAGGTTCTGGTCCTGCTCGGCCACGGTCTGCTGCAGGCGGCTGGCCTGTTCGCGCGTCTCCGCATAGCGCGCGCGCAGCAGATCCACAGTCTCTTCGAGCGCCAGGATGTTGCGCTGTGCCGCGTTGATCTGCAGCTGCCGGTCATCGACCTCCTTGAGGGCCTCGTCCAGTCGGACCTGGCGCTTGTCCAGATCGGCTTCGAGGCGCTCGCGCAGCAGCGACAGCTGGGTCGCCTGGCGCGTGAGATCGTCGCGCTGGCCGGTCAGTCCGCTGATCCGGCGCAGTTGCTCGGCGATCAGCGTCTCCTGTCGCAGGTCCTGCTCCTGTAGCCGCATCACCTCGAGTTGCAGTCTTTGTTCGCGCTCTTCCGCGCGGTGCAGGGCGCTGGACAGGCTTTCCTTTTCCTCGCCAGTCGCGCGCGCCAGTTCGGCTGCAATGCGTTCCGCTTCCATCGTCGCGCGCAGCTGACTGACCAGTTCCATGTTTCGGACCAGCAGCACCACCATCGCAATCAGGAAGATCATCACGATGACCGTCATGATGTCGGTGAAAGACGGCCAGAAACCCTCCTGGACCTCGCCGCTGCCGCCGTTCAGGCGGAGATCGGTGAAGCCGTCCTGGCTCACTCGTCGTCCCGCAGACGGAAGCCCACGCGCAACTGGCGGACGATGGTGTCGAGACGCGCGTCCAGCCCCCCCGCCTTTTCCCTGTATGCCTCCAGCGTATCCGCCAGCTGATCCTGGCTGGATTCGAAACCACGCTGCGACCGCTGTAGCTGATCGACCAGGCCCTGTAGCGACCGGATCAGGCCGGTGAACTCGTACAGCACGTTGTCGGTCTGGATCTGGAACCGCGGCATCAGATAGTTGCTCGTGACCTGTTCGACGCCGCTGATCAGATTGGTCTGTGCATCGGTCAGCCGCTGGTAGACATAGCCGAAAAAGACATAGCAGACGATCGCGGTGATCGTGGTCGACAAGGCCGTCGACATCCCGTGAATGACCATGTTCATCCCGGTCGCGCTGACCGCGTTCTCGAGCACCTTGGACGCGCCAAGCAACGCGATCGACAGCGACACGATGGTGCCGAACACGCCGGTCAGGATCAGGATGTTGTTGATGTAGCGCGGCGTGCCGTTGCGTGTGCTCTCACTGGCGACCAAAGTGGCCGCGAGCGCATTCTGATTGATCGGCGTATGTGCCTCGTGCAGGCGGCGCATCGTCGCATAGCGCCGGGCGATCATCGAATGCGTTCCCACCCCCTTGAGCGGGTCGTCGTCGGGCCGCTTGTCCACATTGTGTACGAAGCGCGTCAGCGCCCCTTCCTCCCGCATGTACCCGACCAGGATCGCGACCACGCGCAGCAAGCCGACGACGAACAGGGCCAGTATGGCCCCATTGATGACCAGGCCCATCGACGTCAGCTGATCCTCGAAATACACGGCATGGATCAGGTCGTACTTCCAGACGGCCACGCCCGCGGCGAGCAGCGCGAGGGCGATCATACGAAACAGCGTATTGCGGCTGAAGTTGCGCCGCAGCTTGATACTTTCCAACTCGCCAACCTCGCATCAGGCGCGGAACGCCTGCCGGGGACAGTGTTCGATCGCGCCGGGTCTAATCCGCGAATACTAACATGAGACCCTGAGTTGTCCGGGCGATTTGCCGCGCTCAGACCTGCCGGGCCGGGTAGGCCGCAGGCCGGCGTGCATCGTTCCGATGTTAGACTCGGCACATGTCGGTCAATCTGTTCACCGTCGCCGGACGCTGCCTGCATTGCACGGATGTGGGACGAAAACTGGAGATGGCGCATCGCTTGCACGAGGACTGGCGGCACGGACGGTTGCGACTCGACGGGGAGGTGCCGGCCGCTGGCCCGCCGGTGGCCGGCAGGCCGCCGCTGCCGGAACTGGTCAATCCGGCCCGGCTTGCGCAGCGGCGGATCGGCAAACCGGAGGGGCAGGCGGCGCTGATCCACGCGGTGGCGCACATCGAGTTCAACGCGATCAACCTGGCCTGTGATGCGGTCTACCGTTTTCGCGCGATGCCCGAGGCCTATTACGCCGACTGGGTGCGGGTCGCTGCCGAAGAGGCGCACCACTTCGCGCTACTGCAAGCGCGTCTTCAGCAACTGGGCCATGCCTACGGTGACTTCGCTGCCCACAACGGTCTCTGGGATCTGGCGGTCAGGACTGCGGACGACCCGTTGCTGCGCATGGCGCTGATACCGCGCGTGATGGAGGCCCGGGGCCTCGATGTGACGCCCGGCATGATCCAGCGTTTCGCGGCGATCGGTGACCGGCAGACGGTCGCCGCCCTGGAGATCATACTGCGCGACGAAGTGGGTCACGTCGAGGCGGGGAGCCGCTGGTTCCGGTACCTGTGTGAGCAGCGCGGGCTGCAACCGGAAGCGACCTATTTCGAGCTGCTGGAGCAACATCTTGGCAGTGCAGTCCGCTGCCCCCTGCACAGGGCTGCGCGGCGCGAGGCGGGGTTCAGCGAATCGGAACTGGAGCGTCTGGAGGCCTTGTGCGAGAGACGCCCAGGACATGCTCCCCGGTCGCGCTGACGACCGAATCCGGGTCTGCAGGCCAGGCGCGTCACGTTTCCGCGCTTTCCCAGCTGCGCGCCCAGCGGCCTCGTCTCGCGTTGCCGTGTCGTCAGCCCGCCCTACCAGCTTGGCCTGCCGCCACACGAAAGCCGTCAGAGGGGCGGTCAATCACTCCTTGGTTGTTGCGCCGAGTTCGAGGTCGACGTCACGCTGTTCGCTGCGGGTCCGACGCGATCGCGTGAGTGGCCTGCGAGGGCCAGCCGTTGCAGACGGGCGCCATCATCGAACCATGCAGCGGCCTGCGCGGCGTGCCACTCGGGTAGTACGATACGGGTGGCCATGCCGCCTGTCGGCAGCGAATGGCGGTGTGTTGCGGGTCGATGAGTGTGCCCGTGGATCAGTTGCCGTACCCGGTATCTCTGCAGGTAGCGCAATACCGTGTCAGGGCTCACGTCCATGATGTCGGCGGTCTTTTCTGCGGTTGCCTGCGCACTGCGGCGGCGGTAGTCGGCGGCGATGCGTCTGCGTTCCGGCAATGGTTTGCGCAGCATCAACCACTGGAACAGCGGGTTGCGGAATCGGCGTCTGGCCCGTTGGTAGTCGACGTCGTCGGTGCACAGCAGGTCGCCGTGCATCAATAGGGTCGGCTGCCCGGCAACCTCGGTGACGTGGCTGTCCGGCAGCAGGGTCGCGCCGCAGTCGCGCATCAGCCGTTTGCCCATCAGGAAGTCACGATTGCCGCGCTGGATCGCGAGTCGGACGCCGCGCCCCGTCAGCTCGCGCAGTGCGGCGCGCACCCGGTCCGCGAATGCCCCGTCATCGTCGTCGCCGATCCAGGCATCGAACAGGTCGCCGAGGATGAAGAGCCGGTCGCCGGGCTGCGGGTAATTGGCGAGAAAGCGTTCGAACAGCGCGGCGGTCTCCGGACGCTCGTCGGCCAGATGCAGATCAGAGATGAACCATTGCGCTGCCATGTGGGGTCATTGTACCCAGTCGCCGACCGGTCGATGCCCCGGCGTACCGTCGCATCGCCGGGTGCCGCGATTGTTAAGCCCTTCCGGGCCGCTTATGCTGCGGCGACCCTCGCTTTCCAGGTCGGTCCATGTTCCAGGTATTCGAAATCGTCTTTCCGATTTTCGGCATCGTGCTGCTGGGCTATTTCTACGCGCGCCGCTTCGGTCCCGACATGGCCTCCGCCAACCGGCTCAACCTGGAGATATTCACCCCGGCCCTGATCTTTTCCGTGCTGTCCAGTGAGGGATTCGAACTGACCCGCTACGCCGAGCTCGCATTCGCCGCGATGCTCGTGGTACTCGGGTCCGGCCTGGTCGTCTGGCCGGTCGCACGCCTCCTCGGATACGCACCCAAGACGTTTCTGCCGCCGATGATGTTCAACAACTCCGGCAACATGGGGCTGCCACTCGCGCTGTTTGCGTTCGGCGAAGCCGCTTTGCCGGCGGCGATGATCCTGTTCCTGGTGGAGAACACGCTGCACTTCACGGTTGGCAACGCAATGCTCACCGGGCACGTCAATCCGCTCAAGTTGATCCGCATGCCGATGCTGGTGGCGACCCTCGCCGGGCTCTTGGTCGCGACACTGCAGCTGCGGGTGCCCGGGCCACTGCACGAGGCGATCGACCTGCTCGGCCAGGTCGCGATCCCGCTGATGCTGTTCGCGCTGGGTGTGCGCATGACCGACGTCGATCTTGCCGACTGGCGTATCGGCGTCGCGGGGGCCTTGCTATGTCCGCTGAGCGGCCTGTTGGTCGCTGCACTGGTGATCCTGACCGTGCCGCTCGGCCAGATGCAGGTGGCGCAACTGCTGGTGTTCGCGGCGCTGCCGCCGGCAGTGCTCAACTTCATGCTGGCCGAGCGTTACGGCATCGAACCGCACAAAGTGGCGGCGATCGTGCTGCTAGGCAATATGGCCAGTCTCCTGGTATTGCCCGCGATACTGTTCTACGTGTTGTGAACGGTCTTGTCGGCAGTGTCAGCCCTCTATCTCCGCCTTTTCGATGATCACCGGTTCGACCGGGACATCCGAGTGGCCGGCACGGTTCGTGGTTTCCACGGTGCGGATTTTTTCCAGCACGTCCATGCCGGACGTGACCTTGCCGAACACGCAGTAACCCCAGCCGTCTTGACCGGGATGGTCGAGGAAGCCGTTGTCCTTGACGTTGATGAAGAACTGGGCGGTCGCCGAGTGCGGGGCCATCGTGCGCGCCATCGCGATGCTGCCGGCGGTGTTCGCGAGGCCGTTGTTTGCCTCGTTTTCGATTGGGTCGCGTGTGGCCTTTTGCATCATGTCCGGCAGGAAGCCGCCGCCCTGGATCATGAAATTGCTGATCACGCGATGGAATATCGTACCGTCGTAGTGGCCGTCGCGGACATATTGCTCGAAGTTTTCGCAGGTCTTCGGGGCCTTCTCGTGATCGAGCTCGAGCACGATGTCTCCCATATTGGTCTTCAGCGTAATCATTGGCTGGCTCCTGATGCCTTATTGGTGAGATCGAACGGTGGTGTGACGCCGCCGTCGCCCTTATTCGACGCGCTTGGCCGATTCGATCAGCACGGTCTCGTCGGGTACATCACGACGCCCGCCCCGGGAGCTGGTCGGTACCTCCGCGATCGCATCGACCACGTCCATGCCGGCTACCACACGCCCGAACACCGTGTAACCCCAGCCATCGCGGCTTGGGTAGTCGAGACTCTCGTTGTCGCTGTGGTTGATGAAAAATTGCGCTGTCGCCGAATGTGGGTCGCCGGTGCGCGCCATCGCGATGCTGCCACGCACATTCTTCAGGCCGTTGTTCGCCTCGTTCTCGACCGGCTCGCGGGTGGCTTTTTTCTGCATGTCGGGCCCGAGGCCGCCGCCCTGGATCATGAAGCCATCGATGACGCGGTGAAAAATCGTACCGTCGTAGAAGCCGTCGTCGACGTAGCCGAGAAAGTTCTCTACCGTCTGCGGGGCCTTGTCGCCATAGAGTTCGAGTGTGATGTCGCCGAGGCTGGTCTTCATCAGCACCCGCTGGTCCTCCGCGTGCGCATAGATCGAGAGGCACCCAAGGGCGAGTGCGGCGAACAGCTGGAGGCGTGATTTCATCATCGTGATCCGGATTCCGTCTGGTTGATCGGCCCGTTAGTTTATCCTCGCGGGCGCCGTTGCAAAAGCCCGTGCTGTGCCTGACGGAGCTGCTGCGCGCCCGAAATTCAGCTCCTGCCGGCAGCAGATCGGCTGATCGGTGCTGCCGCGCGATGACGAGTCGCGGGAATATTCGTTACTATGCAAACCTTTGCCGAGAAACCGGCCAGACCCGGCGCCCAATGCTGCCATGCTGAGCATCTATAACGACCTGAACCGGACCAAGGAACCCTTTGTGCCACTCACGCCTGGTCGGGTGAACCTGTACGTGTGTGGCATGACCGTTTATGACCTCTGTCATCTCGGGCACGCCCGGGTGATGGTGGTGTTCGATGTCGTGGTGCGTTACCTGCGCTGGCTCGGCTACGACGTCACCTATGTGCGGAACATCACCGACATCGACGACAAGATCATCAACCGTGCGAATGAGCGGGGCGAGCCTTTTCATTCGCTGACCGAGCGCTTCATTGCGGAGATGCACGAAGACGCCCAGGCACTGGGCGTGCTGCCGCCCGACCAGGAACCGCGCGCGACGGAGCATCTGCCGGATATCATCCGGATGATCCAGCGCCTGATCGAGCGCGAGCACGCCTACGTGGCCGAGAACGGCGATGTCTATTACGACGTCAAGAGCTTCCCCAGCTACGGTCGTCTTTCAGGCAAGTCGATCGAGGACCTGCAGAGCGGTGCCCGGGTGGAGCCGGGTGAATCGAAGCGTGACCCGTTGGACTTCGCGCTCTGGAAGAGCGCGAAACAGGGTGAACCCGCCTGGGATTCGCCATGGGGCAGCGGTCGGCCCGGCTGGCACATAGAGTGCTCGGCGATGTCGACCCGGGCGTTGGGCGATACCTTCGATATCCACGGCGGTGGTGCGGACCTGACCTTCCCCCATCACGAGAACGAGATAGCCCAGTCCGAGGGCGCGACCGGGCATCCGTTCGTCAGGTACTGGATGCACAACGGGTTCGTGCGGATCAACGAGGAGAAGATGTCGAAATCGCTCGGCAACTTTGGCACCGGCCGGGAAATCCTGGCCCGCTACCGACCCGAGGAGGTGCGTTACTTCATACTGACCAGCCAATACCGCAGTCCGCTCAATTACGACGATGTCCACCTGGAGAACGCGCGTGCGGCCCTGACCCGTTTCTACACGGCGTTGCGCGGGCTGCCCGATGCGGCGCCGGCCACTGGCGAGGAGCTGGAGGCACGGTTTCATTCGGCAATGTCGGACGACTTCAATACACCTGAGGCCCTGGCCGCGATGTTCGAGTTGGCGCGCGAAATCAACCGTGTGCGCAGCGCGGACCCGCCGCGTGCGGCCGGGCTCGCCGCGTTGTTGCGCCGCCTCGGTGCGGTGCTGGGCCTGCTCTGGGATGATCCCGAGACATTTCTGCGTGGTGCCGAGGGTCAGACGGCTGGGCTCGACGACGCGGCGATCGGGGAATTGATCGAGCGCCGGCGGCAGGCCAAGCAGGCCAGGCAATGGTCGGAGGCGGACGCGATCCGTGATCAGCTCAAGCAGGCCGGCGTGATCCTCGAGGACTCGCCGGCTGGCACGACCTGGCGGCGCGCATGAGCACGACGGGCGGGCCGCGTACCTGCCGGGTCTTCTACCGCGACTATCGCAACGCGGTCAGCATCCCGTCGACCCACCCCGAATCCCTCCCGGTGGACCGTCTGACGGCACTGGCTGAGCGCCTGCTGGTCGAGGGAGACAACTTTCTCGGCGTGGTCGATCGCAACGACCTGATCCTTCAGTGCTATGCGGCTGATCGGTCCGGTGAGGTCACGATCGAGCTGCTGTACCCGGAGGCCTCGGGTTGCCTGCGCCTCACGCTGCCGCGTGAACAGGCACTGGCCCGGCTCGCCGAACTGCCTGAGGCGTTCGATGAGTCCCTGCTCAGCGGGGCGCAGTACATTGACTGAGACGGCGGTATCCGACGGCCTGCTGCAGACGACGCCGCCGGTGCGCATCAGCCAGGTGCGTCAGGTGCTGCTCAGCGGCGCCATCGACGCCGCGATGGATCTCAGCGGCGTTACTGTGGTGGGTGATTATCTGGTGCTCGGTGCGGACGAGGGACATCGTTTGCAGGTGCTGGTGCGCACGCCGGACGGGGAGCACTGGACCCTGGAGCAGACCATCGCACTCGCCAAGAAGGACCAGGAAGTCGATATCGAGGCGATCACCTTTGGCCAGGGGTATCTCTACGTCGCGGGCTCGCATTCGCTGCGGCGCCGTCGTGTCAAGCCGGAGCTTTCGGTGCGCAAGAACCGCGAGCGCCTGCTCGATGTCGGTCAGCAGAGTTCACGCAACCGCCTTTACCGGCTGTCGTTCGATCCGGCAAGCGGCGTGCTTGGCAAGACGGAATACATCGATTTGTCGAAGCGGCTGCGCAAGGACCCGTTGCTGGGACCTTTTACCAAGCTGCCCAGCAAGGAGAACGGTGTCGAAATCGAGGGGATCGCGTTGCGCGACGGCAGACTGTATCTCGGCTTCCGCGGGCCGGTGCTGCGCGACAATTATGTGCCGGTAATGACCCTCGCATTCGATCGCCCCAAAGACTACGCACTGAGCTTCGTGCGGCTCGACGGGCAGGGCATTCGCGACTTCGTGGTGCTCGACGACGGGTTCCTGATCCTGTCGGGTCCGGTAAACGATGCGCCCGGTCCGTTCTGCCTTTGGTGGTGGGACGGTGCGGACCAGATCCCCGGTAAGGACCGAACGGTGCACGCAACCCGCTGGCTGGGCGAGGTCAGCACGCCTGGTGGGGCCTCCGCCGAGGGGCTCGCGCTGCTCTCGGAGGAGAGCGGCCACGCCGAGGTGGTGCTGGTTTACGACACGGACAATGCCGCGCAGGCGGTACGTATGCAGGTCGACTTGCAACCCTGATCAGTCCTCGCGTGCAGCGCCGGTGGCCACCGGTCGGCTCGGGTCGCGTATCCATTCACTCCAAGAGCCTGCGTACAGGCGTCCCCCGGGCAGACCTGCAATCGCCATCGCCAGCAGGTTGTGGCATGCGGTGACGCCGGATCCGCACATCACCACCACCTCGTGCGGCGGTCGGTCGGCGAGCGCACCTTGATAGAGGGCGTGCAGATCGCCGGCTGGCAGGAATCTGCCGTCGGCCGCGAGGTTCTGCTGCAGCGGGAGATTGATCGCGCCCGGGATATGCCCTGCCACCGGGTCGATCGGTTCGACCTCACCGCGAAACCGCTGCGCGCTGCGGGCGTCGATCAGCAGCATACCGCTGCCGCCATCCTCGGTCTTGCGCACTATCTCGTCGCTCGTCACGACCTGGCGCCAATGGGGACGACAGCGGAAATCCGTGGCGGCCGCCGGCGATGGCGGGGCCCGGTCCGTGGGCAGCGCGGCCCCTTGCCAGGCCTGCCAGCCGCCGTCCAGCAGGGCCACCCGAGCGTGTCCCAGCCAGCGCAGCAACCACCAAAGGCGCACCGCCATCGTGCCGCCGCTGTCGTCGTAGGCGACGATCTGGGTGTTCTCCCGGATGCCGTGCAAACCGAGCCAGCGGCACAGCGCACCGGCGTCGGGCAGCGGGTGCCTGCCGGATTGTGCAGTAATCGGGCCGGAAAGGTCCCGGTCGAGGTGCGAATCGCTGACGCCCGGAACGTGAGCGGCTCGGTAGTCGCGCTCCCCGCGCGTGGTGTCGGCAAGATCGAACCGGCAGTCGAAAATCCGCCAGTCGGGGTCATCCAGCCTGGCGGCCAGCTGTCGGCAGTCAATCAGGGTGTGGTGAGTCATTGTCGGGCCGGCCCTCTTTGCCCCGGCGCTTCACGCCTTGTCTTCCAGCTCCAGGATCAGTTCCCAGTGCACCTTGCTCAGGGGCATGATCGACAGGCGGTTCCCCTTGCGCAGCAGCGGCAGATCTTCAAGACGGGGATCATCTAGCGTCTTCAGTTCGCGCAGGGATATGTTGCGACGCAGATGACGTTTGTAACGGACATCCACCATGTACCATCGCGGGTTGTCCGGGTCACTCTTCGGATCGTAGTAGTTCGCATCCGGGTCGAAAGCGGTGTGATCCACATAGCCCTCCCTGACCACCTCCATGATGCCGACGATCCCAGGCTCGGCACAGTTCGAATGGTAGAAAAACACCTGGTCGCCCTTTTCCATTTCGTCCCGCATCATGTTGCGCGCCTGATAATTACGTACCCCGTCCCAGTGCTCGGTCTGTTTTGGCATGGCCTTCAGGTGATCGATGCCGAATACGTCAGGTTCCGATTTCATCAGCCAGTATTTCATTCAGGGTTTCCCTCGTTGCGCTACCGGGTCGGCGCCGCGGAAGTGCCGGGGTTGGCCGGCGAATGCGGTTGTGATGCCGGCGGCGATTATGTCACGTGCCGCTGCGGTTCGTTCTCGGGCACGGGTGCATTGACCGGGATCGTGACTCGAAACTCGCTGCCGGCGCCGGGCGCGCTCGAAAGCTCGACCCGCCCACCCAGCACATTGGTGACGATGTTGTGCAAGATATGCAGACCCAGCCCTGTGCCGCCGCTGCCCAGTTTCGTCGTGAAGAAGGGGTCGAATATCCGCGACTGCATCTCTTCGGGTATTCCGTTGCCGTCGTCCGATACCCTGAAGACCACCTGATCTGGTCCGAAGGCGTCCACCACGACCCTCACGGTGCCTCTGGCCTTTCCCCCGAGGCCATGTATCAACGCGTTGTTCACGAGGTTGGTCAGGACCTGGCTGAGCGGACCCGGATAGCTGTCCAGTTCGATGCCGTCCGGGACACGGGTCTGTAGTTGGTAGGGCGTGCGTTTCAACGTCGGCTGCATGATCAGCGACAGCTCCTCGACGAGTTCCTTCGCCTCGAACCTGCGGCGCTGCGAACTCGCCCGGTCGGCCGCCACCTGCTTGAAAGTCGACACCATCTCGGAGGCGCGCTGGATGTTGCGCAGCGCGATCTGCGCTGCCGAGTCCAAATCCTGAACGAACTGCTCGAGCGTGGATCGCCTGAGTCCCTGCTCGACCCGATCACGGAACGTCCTGATATGGTCTTCCAGCGTCGACAGGGTGATGCCCGCATTGCCGATCGGCGTATTGAGTTCGTGTGCGATACCGGCTACCAGCTCGCCAAGTGCGGCCAGCTTTTCCGACCGGACCAGCTCGTCCTGGGCGAGCTTGAGCGACGCCAGGGTCTGTTTCAGCTCCCGATTGGAGTGTCTTAACTCCGCGGTTCGCGCGGCGACCTGTAGTTCCAGGCCCTGGTTCATACGATCGAGTTTGAGCTGCATCTTGCGCGTGTCGGTGATGTCCACATAGACGAAGATCACCTGCCGTTCCGCCTCCGACGTCACCGATGCGGCCGAGATGCTGCACAGCATCTCCTCGCCTTCCGCGCTCAGCATCGGGGCCTCGTAGTCCTTTACCTGGCCGTGTTCCTCCAGGCTGCGCAGCAGTGTCTCGCGATCATGCGGATGCTTCCACCAGTTGAGTATCTTGCCGTTGCGACCAATCACCGCATCACGGCTGAGGGCAAACAGCTCCACCCATGCCTGATTGATATCGAGCACCGTGTAGTCATGCTCGGCCGAGCGTGAGATCAACATCGGGTTGGGCGCGATATTGAACAGTTCCAGCAGGTACTTCTCGCTCTGTTCCAACGACGACTCGCGCTGTGCGATCGCCCTTGCCATCCGTCCCAGGTCGTTACCGAGTTCATCGATCTCGACGATGCGGCTTGGCCGCCATGAAACCGAATAGTCGCCGCGGCTGATCAGGCGCGACTGGCGTATCAGGCCGCGTAGCGGCCGCTGGATCGCGGCGGCCCAGATCGGCGCCATCAACAGGCCGATCAGGCCGGACGCGAACAGTCCCAGGAGCACCAGATACACGGTCCGTGCATGGTCGGGGTTGCGGACGCCCGACGGGATCACCGAGATCACGAGCCAACCGAGCTTGTCCGATTGATGGTAGGCCGAATAGAAACTGGCCCCGTTGAGATCGATGACCTCCGGCGGCCGTTCGCCGCTGCGCGCGGCCGTGACAATCGGGTGCATGCCCCAGTGGGTATGACGGAAGCTATCGTCCGGCAGGTTGTCCGCTACCCATTCGCCCTGTCCATCGATCACGAATACCTGGTGCTTGACCGGCACCAGTGCCTTCAGGACGATGTCGCGCAGGCGGCCGGTCGTCATCTCGGCAATGATGACCTGCTCGTCGTCCGGGTAAGCGACAGCGATGGTCAATTCGCCCTTCAGCGCCGACAGATAGCGATCGCTCCAGACCGGATGTCGCGCCTTCAGTACTTCCCTGAACAAGGTGTTGCCGGAGAGATCGGCGCCAAGCAGTCGGTTCTGCCGGGCGCCTTTGACGTCCACGGAGGCGGAGGCATGCACGATGCCGCGCCTGTCGACGAGGTAAATGGCCTGGAATCCTTCCTCGTTCAGGATGCTGCCGAACAGTCTCGCCGCCCAGTCCATGCCCAGTTCGTGTCTGAGCAGCAATGCGGGTCGCAGCTGGGCCTGCAGTGCACCGATCGTGTTCTCGAGCAGGTCTGACACCTTTCTTGCGGTCAGCTGCGCATCCTGCAGTGCATCCTGCTTTATCTGCGGCAGCCGGTAGGCCAGCAGACCGAGGCCGACGATGCTGAAAGTCAACAGCGTGGTCGCGAACAGCAACAGGATCAGAAAGGTTCGGAGTCGCCATCTTGGCATAATGCGGCTAACGCACTACCAGGTAACGGCCGTTCTCGACCCGTGCCATGAACACGTCGCGCTGTGCGTCACCGAAACGATCGAATTTCACGGGTTGCTGCAGGCCCGGGAACCCGTCAGCATCGATCAGCATCTGCTTGAGGTCTCCGCTGCCGGGCTGGGCCAGCGCGCTCAGCACGGCGTAGGTCGCGTCGTAAGCCGCGGTGCCGCCGAAGCCGGGCTCTTTTCCGAATCGCTCGAAATACGCCCGCTTGAACTCCAGGTAGGCGGGCGCCTGGCTGTCGCGATCAAAGAAGGTCGTCAGCGTCAACTGCTCCACCGCACGGCCACCCAGCTCGATCAGCGCCTCCGTCGCACTCCATTCCACGGCGATAAGCTTCAGGTGCGGGGCCTGCCGCTGCGCCTCGTGTGCGAGGCGCGCGGTGTCGACGGCGCTCGCGATGAAAAGCAGGGCTTCCGGATCACCCTTGACCATCTGCCTCACGACGGCGCCATGCTCCGTCTCGCTGCCCGCGGTGAACGCAACCCGGGCGACGACTTCACCGCCGCGTTCCGCAAACTGTTCGGTGAAGATGTCCAGCCACGTCTCGGTATAGGCCCGATTGTCGAGGTCAAGGCATGCGGCCAGGCGGGTGTGCCCAGCCACCTCTGCGAGGTAGGCCGCCGAGAAGCCCGCGTAGGCGCGATTGTCCGAGGACACGCGAAGAAAATTGTCGTCCTGGCCGCTCAACGCCGTGGTGGTGACCGTCGGGCTGATCATCAGCAGCCCCTGGCGCTCGGCGGCGGGCCGCCCGGCCATGGCCATCGAACTCGTCATCGGGCCGACAATGGCGACCACCCGCGCTGCGCCCAGCTCTTCGATGGCCTCGACCATCTTATCCGGATCCTGTGCATCGTCCTTGACGATCAGCCGAACCGGGTGGTTACCGATGCCGCCTCGCGCGTTGAACTGCGCCACCGCCAGCAGTGCGCCGTTGCGTCCATCATTACCGAGGTCGGCGACCCTACCGCTCAGACCGCCGACGAATCCGATTTGAACCGGTTCGCGTGACTCGCAGGCGCCCAGCCACGCGAGCAATGGAAGCATCGCGACCCAGACGAGATGCAGCTTACCGCGCATGGTCTTGCTGCATCAGCCATTCAAACAGCTCGTGCTGCGACATGGGCCTGGCAAAGTAGTAGCCCTGTGCCTCCGCGCAGCCCATCGCCTGCAGGATCTCCGCTTGGGCAGCGGTCTCGATGCCTTCGGCCACGGTCCGCATATCGAGTCGACGAGCGAGATCTATGATCATCGCGGCAATGCTGAAGTCGTGACTGCCTGACGCATTGCCACTGACGAACGACCGGTCGATCTTGAGTCGATTTGCGGTGAGCTGATCGAGATAGGAAAGCGACGAATAGCCCGTCCCGAAATCGTCGATCGCGATCGCAATGCCGAGATCGGCCAAGCGTGTCAGCCGGTCGATTACTAGGGACTGACCGAGCACCGATACCGACTCGGTCACCTCCAATTCGAGCTGCGAGGGCTCTACGTCGGCCGCCACCAGTTCTGATTCCACGATCGAAACGAACAGTGGCTGGCGCAGTTGGGCCGGCGACAGATTGACCGCGACACGCAGATCGGGACGCCCGGCTCTCCGCAGCATCTTCGCGACCTGCAGCGCCTGCCGCAGCACCCAGGTACCGATATCGACGATCAGACCCGTCTGTTCTGCCAATGGGATGAATCGGCCGGGCGCGATCGACTGGCCGGCAGCGGTTTTCCAGCGCAACAGTGCTTCGAGTGCGATCACGCGCCGGCTGCTCAGGTCGACTTGTGGCTGAAATGCGAGGAACAGCCGGTCGCTGCCGAAGTCCTGCTTGAGTTCGTGCAGCAGCAGCGCGTGTTCGCGGGACTCGCTCTGCATTGCCCCATCGAAGTGCAATGATTGGCCGTGGCCGACCTGTTTCGCCCGCTTGAGTGCAGTCAGTGCCTCCTTGAGCAGGGTCTCGCCGTCTTTGCGTGCATCGACCACGCCGGAGAACCCCAGGCAGACAGACACTGCCTGCTCGTCCGAGCGGTCGATTTGCAGGGGCCGCGCGAACAGCGCACTCAAGCGGCCCGGATTGACGTACTCATTGGGGCCAATCACACCGAAGGTGTCGTCACTAATCCGTGCAATGACGCATTGCATGTTCGTAAGGGTATCGAGGCGCCTGGCCGCGGCCCGCAGTATCCGGTCACCGTAACGGTGACCGAAGAGGTCGTTGGTTGCCGAGAATTGATCGATATCCAGAACACCCAGCGCCAGCGTTTCGCCAGCGGATTTCGTCATGCGTTCGATCGCGGCGATGAAGCCACTGCGGTTCGGCAGTCCCACCAGTTGATCGTTGAATGCGGAATCACTGAGCCGCTCCACCAGTTCGACGTTGCGCCCGCAAAGCGAGACGTTGTTGCAGAACATCTCCAACATGCCGCGATCGAGGTCCGCGATCGGCCGGGCAGTCTCTATGCAGGCGGCGAGATCATGATCTGCACCAATCTGGAACAACAGGCAGATGGCCTGCGGTGTGATCAGGTTGGTTCGTTCCGATAGGCTGCGTCGCAAAAGCTCCGCGAGCTGTGGATGCTCGCGATCGTCAAGGCGACAGTCGCGGTAGCGGCCGGCCGACGCAATGACCTGAAGCTTTGCTGGCGCTTCAGGGCCGGCCTCGCCGCCCAGGCTGCAAACCAATCCGTCCGGCGCAACACCAATGAAAATGGCCAGTTCGGTCAGCAGCTCGGCGGCAAAGGTCTGCAGTCCGCGCGCCTCCAGTAGGTTGCCGCTCGCACTGATGATCCGTTTCAGGCCATTGCGGTTCGTCTCCATTCTGCGGAACTGGTCGAAAGAGCGGATGGCCGTCGTGAGCGTCGCATACAGCTTGGCGCGGGTCAGCTCGCCCTTGGTCTTGTAGTCGTTGATGTCGTAGCGGGCGATCGTTTCGATTTCCGGAGCGTAGCCCGGCTGGCCGGTCCGCAGCACGATGCGCGTGCTTTGCAGGTTGAGTTCGTTACGGATCGCATCGATCATGCGCAGCCCGGCCTCGTCGCTCTCCATCACGACGTCGAGCAGGATGACTGCTACGTCCCGATGATCGCGCAGCAGCTCGATCCCCTCGGTCGCAGAATGGGCGTGCAGGAACCGGAGCCTGCGGCCATGTATCGTGAGTCCGCGCAGCGCGAATACGCTGGTCAGGTGAACGTCTTCATCATCATCGACGATCAGTACCTGCCATTCAGCCTGGCCCGAACCCGACTGGGGAGGCGGCGTCGCGTCCTCTTCGAGAAACTCGAAGAGGTCATCATCCGTCATGGATTCTCGCGACATGGCTTCCCGCTTGTTGTTGCTTGTACTGTGACTGGCGCCTGATCTCGCCTTAATCGAGTTACCGCAACTGCCCGAGGTCTCGCGCCTCGTTGAACGCCGGCGAACGGACTGTTGGCTGGTCGACAACGGATATCGCCCCGACCGAAGCCCCGTGCCGCCAAGTCACGGATACCGCAGTGAGTATAGTGGTTTCACCGCGGGCGCGCACGGCAGCCTGGGGTGGTCCCGTCAGGTCGCGACGGCCTTTCAGGCGGGCCGCACTGCGACCCGAACGGGTCGGCGGCGGAGGGTCGCAGCAAGCGGCCCGGTCACGGCAATTGGTTCAGGAAATGCGTCGATGTGCCGATCTATTCGGCTGAGAACAGGTGCCGAGTTGGGCGGTGGTCACCGCGGATTCGCCCGGATCCTGACCGAAACCGACCGGCTTTCACCGGAGTGTCAAGGATTTCCTACAAATACGTGACTCACCTCTGAGGAAAGATCAATGCGAATCGTCTCGCGAAGCCTGCGTAACAAGCTGCTGTCCTTGTTCGGCATAGGCATGCTGGTCACGGCAGCCGTGGTCGGCGCGGGGTTTGCTTCGGCCTGGTCGACTGTCGGTGACTTCGAACGCGTAGCCGGGGCGGAGATCGACAACGAGCGCGTCGTTCTGCGTATGACCATCGATTTCAAGAAGCAGGTGCAGGAGTGGAAAAACGTGTTGCTACGGGGCGCAGACCCCCAGCAACTCGAAAAATACTGGGGTAAGTTCCAGCATACCGAGTCATCAGTTCAGCGGAGCGGCGAGTCCCTGCTGGGGCGCCTGGAAAACAGCGCGGCCTCCGACCGGGTTGCCTCCTTCCTGGATGCGCATCGCACGATGGGCGCCAGCTATCGTCAGGGGCTGGAAGCCTTCAAGGCGGCCCGATTCGATCCGGCCGTCGGTGACAAGGCTGTCAAGGGTATCGATCGCGAACCGACCACACTGCTCGAAGAGGCGGCGCGGTTGATCGCCGCGCAGGCGGCTGAGTCGATCGGCGCAAGCATCGAGAATGGGAGAAGCGGCATGCAGTCGGGTGTCGTGGCCATGTTGCTGGTCCTCGCGGCGGTCGTGCTTGGCATGGCGTGGTTCACCAAGCGCCAGATCCTCGACCCGGCGAACCGCTTGAAACACTATCTTGGTGAGCTCGCCACCGGAAATTTTTCGCAGCAAATCGATTGCCGCTCGAATGACGAATTCGGTGACATTGCTGTAAGCGCGAGATCGGTGCAGTCCCAACTGGGAGGCATGATGGCCGAGATCGCCGACGCGTCCGGTCGGGTCGACGAGTCGGCGGGCGAATTGACGCGCCTGAGTGCGCAGAGCGCCGAATGTGTTGGACACCAGCGCGACCAGACCGAACAGGTCGCGACCGCGATGACCGAAATGACCGCAACGGTGCAGGAAATTGCGCGGAATGCTGAGTCGGCGGCGGCACAGGCACGCCAGGCCGACGAGCTGACCGAGAGCGGTAGTAATGTGGTGTCCGGCGTCATCGGTGCCATTCGTGATCTGGTCGGCGAGGTCGCGAAGTCCAGCGAAGTGGTCCGCGAGGTCGAATCCGATTCCGAGGAGATCGGCAGTGTACTGGATGTGATTCGCGGTATCGCCGAGCAGACCAACCTGCTGGCGCTGAACGCGGCAATCGAGGCGGCGCGAGCCGGTGAGCAGGGCCGCGGATTCGCCGTCGTCGCAGACGAGGTCCGCACGCTGGCCAGCCGCACGCAGGCCTCGACCCAGGAGATTCAGGCGATGATAGAACGCCTGCAGAACGGCACCAAGGCTGCGGCGCAGGCAATGGAGCAAGGCAGCCGCAAGTCCGCAGATACGATGGCGATGGCGGAGGATGCAGGACGGGCGCTCGCCGATATCGCCGCCGCCGTCTCTTCGATCAGCATGGCCAATCTGCAGATCGCCAGCGCGGCCGAGGAGCAGGGTGCCGTATCAGAGGATATCAACCGGAACGTCTCGACCATCAACGATTCAGCGCTGGCAATGCAGCGTGCAGTGGATCTCAGCGACCATTCTGTGGCCGAACTCAAGCGGCTGTCGTCCGCGTTGATCGACATGACGCAGAGATTCCGCCCGGCCGCGCCGGACGTGCACCACCGGCCCGCTGGCTGACGCCCGGCAGGATCTGAAAAGCACCGGCGTCGGGCCCATCAGGCGCCGGATTCGCTCGCGATGTGCTGATAACTCTCGAGCCGCTGCTGCGTGATGCTGCCGGCCTCGACCGCGCGGCGAATTGCGCAATCCGGTTCTGCGATATGCGAGCAGTTGTGGAATCGACAGTGTCCCAGGAAGGGCCGGAACTCGCGAAATCCGCGTTCCAGGGCCTGTCTGTCCAATGTGCCGAGCCGGAAGCTGCGCACCCCGGGTGAGTCGATCAACTCGCCACCGCTTTGCAGCTGGTACAGGGTCGCTGCGGATGTGGTGTGGCGGCCGAGTCCGGTCGCATCGGAGAGGCTGCCTTCCTCGATCGCCTGCTCTGGGATCAATGCGTTGATCAGCGACGATTTGCCTACGCCGGACTGGCCGACCAGGATGCTGGTCTCGCCCTGCAGTCTCGCGCGCAAAGGATCCAGCCCGTGTTCGGTCTTCGCGCTGATCTGGATGACCTGGTAAGCGATGTCCTCGTAGGGTTCGAATCGCCGCCGGAACGCGGCCCGCCCCTGCTCGTCCAGTAGGTCGGCCTTGTTCAGGCAGATCAGGCCGCGGACACCAATGCGTTCCGCGGCGACCAGGTACTGGTCCAGCAGGTAGCCGCTCGGTTCGGGCTGCGCTGCCAAAACCACCACCAGTTGCGTGATATTGGCTGCGATCGCCTTTTCCCGGTGACTGATGCCGGGTCGAGACAGGGCCGTCTCGCGCGGCAGTACGGCGACCACGACGCCTTCATTGTCGGCTGCCGCCTGCCAGATGACCCGATCGCCGCAAACCACTTCACCGAGGTTGGCGCGAAACATGCCATGTACCTGCGTGCCGTCATCGGCCCGGATCAATAGGCTGCGGCCGTGCCGCACGACGACCCGCCCGCTGTGTTGATCGGATTCAGCGCCCTCGGCAAGTGCGTTCTCGGCCTGAGCGGCGGCGTGCTCACGGCGCCGTTCGTGGATTCGGGCGATACGCGCCTTCTGTCGTTCGCTGAGGCGCCGGCGCGCCATGACGTCTAGTTTTCGAACTTGTAGTAGTTGCTGTTCAGGTGCTCTACCAGTTGTGATAGGTCTTCCGGAAAAAGCTTGGTCGCCAGGTTCGCGTCACAGCGCGCGACCTGCGCCTCGAGGGCGGGGAACGAGTTGATGCGTCGATCGCTGCGCGTGTAGACGCCGCTGTCATGACAGCGCGTGCACTGCGCCTCGTGGTAGCTTGCGGCATCGAATGCGGCAGCGTTTGGGCCGCCGGCCAGGATCAGCAGCGAGCCGGCCGCGAACAAGGTCGATTTCGGTGACATGGTGCATTCTCCTCGTCCGGCTAGGCCGGAATCTTAGATGACAGGTGGGCGATCCGCAGCGGCGCTGGGGGGTGGCTGTGATAGAACGCCGAGTACAGCGGATCCGGCGTCAGGGTGCTGGCATTGTCTCGGTACATCTTGACCAGCCCGTTGATCAGGTGGCGGGGATCGGTCTGCTCGGCCGCGAAGTCGTCCGCCTCGAACTCATGGCGTCGGGACAACATCGCGGTCAGCGGGCTGACGAACACGGTGAACACCGGCAGCACGAGTATGAAGAGCAACAGGGCGAGGGCAGGCGTTGCGTGCCCCACGCCGAGCCCGCTGTAGAACCAGGCCTGCTGCGACAGCCAACCCAACAAGCCGAGGCCCAGCAGTGCCATCACCGCAGACAGGGCGAGCCGCTTGGCGACATGTCGCCGTTTGAAATGACCGAGCTCATGGGCCAACACCGCCTCGACCTCGTCGGCGTCGAGCCCCTGGAGCAGGGTGTCGAAGAACACGATGCGTTTGTTGGATCCGAAGCCGGTGAAATAGGCATTGCCGTGTGCCGAGCGGCGCGAACCGTCCATCACGAACATGCCGTTGCTGCGGAAGCCACAGCGCTTCAACAGCGCCTCGAGTCGCGCCCTCAGTGAGTCGTCTCCGAGCGGTCTGAAACGATTGAACATTGGTGCGATCCAGATCGGGTAGGCCCAGGTCACGAACAGCGAAAAGCCCATCCATACGAGCCAGGCCCAAAGCCACCAGTACGGACCGGTGCTGCCCATCAGCCAGAGGATCACTGCGACCAGCGGTACGCCAAGAATCAGGGCCAGCAGCCCGCCCAGCAGCCTATCTTTGACGAATCCGATGGGGGTGGTCCGATTGAAGCCGAAGCGTTCCTCGATGCGGAAGGTCCGCCAGATGGAAAGCGGGAGCTCGATCAGGCCGCCGATCGTCACGGCAGCGGTGACCAGCAGCACGCCGCTCCACAGCGGATCGGCGATCACGCTCGCTATGGCTCTGTCGAGCCATCCCAGTGCACCACCCAGGGTCCACCCGAGCAGAACCACCATGCCGAGTACCAGGTCCCAGCGTTCCAGGGCCAGCCGCGCCAGGCTGTAGCTGGCAGCCTTCTGATGCTGCTCCGCGCTGATGGCGCCCGCAAAGTCCGGCGGCACCGCATTGCGATGAGTGATGATGTGGGCAGCCTGTCGGCTGACCAGCCAAAGTTGCAGCGCAAGCCCGACCCCGATTGCCGCGACAAAAATCACTGTAAACGCATTCATGGGCCAGATTGTACGTCAGCCGGGGATCGACTTGGCTGTTTCGTCTTTCGCTGCAGGGTTTGCCTGGAATTGCGGACGCGCATGCTGGCGTGCCCTCATCTCGTATAGAATCCACCCGCAATTCCAACGCAGCACAGGGGAACATCGAGCATGGCCGTCTCGGAAAACAACCTGATCTGGATCGATCTGGAGATGACGGGCCTTGTCCCTGACACCGACCGGATCATCGAGATCGCCACGGTGATTACGGATTCCGCGCTGAACGAACTCGCCGAGGGGCCCGTGCTCGCCATTCACCAGCCGGATGCGGTCCTGGGTGCAATGGATGAATGGAACACGAAGCAGCACGGCGGGTCCGGTCTTGTCGACCGCGTCCGCGGCAGCCGCATCGATGCGGCTGCCGCGGAGCAGGCGACACTGTCTTTCCTGCGGCAATGGGTACCCAAGGGGGTATCGCCGATGTGCGGAAACTCGATCTGCCAGGACCGGCGTTTCCTGGCGCGGCTGATGCCGACGCTGGAAGACTTTTTCCACTACCGCAATCTGGACGTATCCACGCTGAAGGAGCTGGCGCGGCGTTGGGCCCCCGATGTTTACAAGGGGTTCAACAAGGATTCGTCGCACCTTGCATTGGATGACATCCGCGACTCCATCGCCGAACTGCGTCACTATCGCGAGTATCTGTTGAACAGCTGACCGCGGGTGCACGGCCTGCTGAACCGCCCGCGGCTGCTGCTCGGCCTGTGTGCACTCTTCTGGGCCGGAAACTTCGTCCTTGGCAGGGCGATGCACGAGGCGGTGCCGCCGGTCGGCCTGGCGTTCTGGCGCTGGGCAGTGGCATCTCTGCTGGTGCTGCCGTTCGTACTGCGCCCGCTATGCCGACAGTGGGGCCTGTTGCGTTCCCGATTCTTTCGCCTTTCCCTGCTCGCACTGCTGGGCGTGGCCGGTTTCAATACCTTCGTGTATCTGGGGTTGCAAACGACGACTGCCACCAACAGCGTGTTGATCCAGTCCACGATGCCGGTGCAGATACTGCTACTGAACTGGCTGATGTTCCGTGCCAGAGTCGGTGGCTTCGAACTGCTGTCGATTCTGCTGTCGCTGAGTGGCGCCGCGGTAATTGTCAGCGCCGGCAGTCCCTTGCACCTGCTCGAGGGTGGCTGGAACCGCGGAGACCTATGGATCGTTGGGGCGTCGGCGATCTGGGCCCTATACTCGGTGCTGCTGCGCTGGCGCCCCGATGGCCTCGATCCCCGGGCCTTTCTCGGCTTCATTCTGCTGGTCGGTTGTGCGGCACTGTTCCCGTTCTATCTGTTGGAGAACGGCCTCGCGCGGCCGATGTCGTGGAATCTGCCGGTGGTGTTGACGGTCGCTTACGTCGCGATCTTTCCCTCTGCATTGGCCTACCTTTTCTGGAACAGGGCGGTGACCCTCATCGGTGCCAACGCGGCCGGGCATTTCATCCACCTGATGCCAGTGTTCGGTTCGCTGATGGCCGTGGCCTTTCTCGGCGAGGTGTTCGCCTGGTATCACGCGGTGGGGGCGACGCTGGTGGCTGCCGGCATCCTGCTGATGCTGCTGAAGCGGCATCCCGGTAGTCGATCATGAGATGCCGTGATGGACGGGCGCAGATGCGCCACGGGCCGGCAGGCGTTTCACGGTGCTCAGGCGTGTCCGATCCACCGGAGGCGTGCCGGCCCGATGCGGCAGTCCAGCCTTCACGATCGGCATCGCAATGTCCTGGGGGGTCGCACGCGTCGGTGAGCAACGAACGAAGCGGGCGCGATTGACCGAGGGGAAAGTCCTCGAGCGT
>CBDTXT010000002.1:0-24934 GCA_965364465.1 uncultured Chromatiaceae bacterium | reverse complement strand
GCCGCGCTCCTCAATGCATGTGCTGACCACCGTTGGCCGCAAGGTTGGCGCCGGTGATGAATCCACCCTCTTCGGAGGCAAGTAACGCGACCAACGCGGCGATCTCCTCCGGCCGCCCCAGTCTTCCGACCGGGATTTGGGAAATGATCTTCTCGCGTACGTCCTCGCGCACGGCCAGCACCATTTCAGTCGCGATGTAGCCTGGCGAGACTGTGTTCACCGTGACTCCCTTGCGGGCGACTTCCTGGGCCAGGGCCATCGTAAAGCCGTGCACGCCGGCCTTTGCTGCGCAGTAGTTGGTCTGGCCGAAGCAGCCTTTCTGGCCGTTCAGCGATGAGATGTTGACCACCCGTCCCCAGCCGCGCTCCGCCATTGCGTTGACGAACTGATGACTCACATTGAATACGCTGTCCAGATCGGCATTGATGACCTGTCGCCATTTGTCTGGCGTTATTCTTTTGAACGTCGCATCGCGCGTGATCCCCGCATTGTTGACCACGATATCCACTTGGCCGACCTGCGACTCGACCGCATCCTTCATGCGTGCGCAGTCGTCGTAGTCGCCGACATCGCAGGCGATTATCAAGGGCTTGAAGGATTGCGCCTCGGCCCAGGCCTTGGCCTTTTCCTCGTTGCGATAGGTGCTCACGATCCGGGCGCCTGCCTGCGCCAGTCGCTGGCAAATGGCCGAGCCGATGCCGCCCGTACCCCCGGTTACCAGTGCTACTTTATCTTTTAGATCAGTCATTTCACTCTACGCTCTCCAGTGTCATTGCGACCGCCGGGCCGCCACCAGTAGTAGAGTGTAGCCAATCCTCTCACGGCGTGTTCGCGCGGCATCGCGCGCACGGACTCGACGAGAATCCGCGCGCTGACCGCTTGACCGATCGAGTTCGCGACGCTGGATGCTCTCAGCTTCGTGCCATCCCGTCCCGGATCCCGGTTGTTGCAAGTCGCGGCGCGGCCAATGCCAGACGGGTTGTGGCCGGGTCCAGGCCTGACGACGATCGGTCGGCTTGCTCGAGGTCCCGTCGAGCAGCTTCCCGGTGGCCGGATCGACGCTGTCGCTGGCGAGCAACGCGCTTACCGGGCGATTAGTGAATGCGCGGGATGATGAGGCGGACGGGAGTAACTAGAATGACGGCGTAGCCACCCCGGACCGGCGTTGTCGTGCCGGGTGGTCAACATCGAACTTTGTTGCACTGCACAAGAATGCGTGCTAGCGTATTTTGGTGCAGTGCACAATTCGGCTGAGACGCCGATCGATCGAACACGAAAAACGATTGCCACAAACCACCCTGGACCTCTGAATCATGAGCACAAACGCGAACATCTGGAATGAATCTTTGATGAAAGACTGGGCCAAGACCCAGCAGCAGTACTGGGAGACCTGGAGCGATTTTGCCAAGAAGGCAGGTGCCGCGACTCTCGGTGGCGACAACGGCCAGGCATTTTCGGCCAACCCGTTTGCATCGATGGGGAAGTTGGGTCTGAACCCGTTCGGGACCCATCCTTTTGCCCAGAATCCCTTTATGCCGCAGGCCAACCCGTTTATGCCGCAGGCCAACCCATTTGCCAATAATCCCTTCGCCGCGTTTACCGCGGGCAGCAATCCGTTCCAGGGCGTGATGGAGCAGTGGTGGTCGGCAATGCAGCCCGATTTGCAGGGTGATGTCGGCACCGTGGCCCAGCGCTTTTTCGACATGGGCAAGAACTTCATGTCGCTGGCCGAGGGCACGTTCGGTGCGGCGGCCCAGGACCAACCCGACGCCGCGATGAGCCTGTGGATGTCGTCGCTGCATACGATGCTCGAACAATGGATTAACCAGATCCAGAACAACATGGACCTGGTGACCCCGGACTTGCCGGGTGTCAGCGGGTCGACCCTGACCGCCTGGGCACAGTTGGCCGATTCCGTGGCCCCGTGGCTTAACATGTCCCAGCATTTCCTCAAGGAGGTGGCGGAAGGGCACCTGCCGGGCGGTATCGAGATGCCGGGTGTCGGTGCCGCTCAGGAGCAGTTCCTGCGAGCCTTGTCGGTCCCGGGACTTGGCTACACGCGCGAGCAACAGGAGAGTCTGCAGCGTCTGGCGCGCCATCTGCTGGCCTACCACGACGCGTTCCGCGCCTACAAGCTGGCGTTCGCGAAGACTGCGCTGTCGACGCTCGACGCGGTGCAGAAACGATTGCAGGCGATGCACGAGGAAGGCAACAAGATCGATTCACTGCGCGGCCTGTACGACATGTGGGTCGACTCCAGCGAGGAGGTGTACGCCGAGTTTGCGATGAGCGACGAGTACCAGGTGGTCTACGGTGACCTGGTCAATGCGCTGATGAAGGTGCGCAAGGACATGAATGAGCTGGGCGAGCACCAGTATCAGCTGATGAATATTCCGACCCGCTCGGAGATCGACACGATGCAGCACCGGCAGCAGGAGAACCGACGTGAGAGCCGGCAGCTCAAACACGAGCTTGCCTCGCTGCGCTCGAAACTCGAAAGCCTCGGCGGGGGTGTCGCGGCGGCAGGTGCCGGGGGTCGGGCCCGTAGCGCCGGCGCGCCGGCACAGGAAAGCCTGCCGATCGGCGATGGCGAGGACGATCTCACCGAAATCAAGGGTATCGGCCCCAAGATGATGGAAAAGCTCTATGCAGAGGGCATCCGGAACTTTACCCAGCTGGCCAAAATGAATGCGACGTTCGCAGAGCAGCTGGACGAGACGCTGAAGACGCAGGGGCGGATTCTGCGTGATGACTGGATTGGCCAGGCGAAGAAACTGCGCGGTTAAGGCACAGGAGGATTGACAGAAAATGATACCGTTCAAAATGCGTCCCGACGAGATCCTCAACGAGGCTCGCGGATTCAACGAAAAACTGGCCAAGGGCGTCGGCAACCTGATGGACGTCGGCGATATCCCCTCTGGGGTCACACCGAAAGAGCCCGTGTACAAGGAAGACAAGCTGGTGCTGTATCGCTTCAAGGGCGCGAAGCCGGCGACAAACAAGACCCCGTTGCTGATCGTCTATGCGCTGGTGAACCGGCCCTATATGACAGACCTGCAGGAGAACCGCTCCACCATCCAGGGTTTGCTGGCTGCGGGCCAGGACGTCTACCTGATCGACTGGGGCTATCCTGACGCGGCCGATCGCTACCTGACCCTCGACGATTACATCAACGGCTATCTCGACCGTTGCGTCGATGTGATCTGTGCCCGGCACGGTATCGATCAACTCAACCTGCTGGGGATCTGCCAGGGTGGCTCTTTCAGTCTGTGCTACTCGGCGACGCACCCGGAAAAGGTCAAGAATCTGGTCACGATGGTGACCCCGGTGGATTTCAAGACGCCGGACAACATGCTGAGCCACTGGGTGCAGAATATCGATATCGACCTGCTGGTGGATACGCAGGGCAACATCCCCGGCGAGATGCTGAACTGGACCTTTCTGAACCTCAAGCCTTACCAGCTGATGGCTCAGAAATACCTGGGCGTGGTCGACCTGATGGACGACCCCAAGGCGCTGAAGAACTTCATGCGCATGGAGAAATGGATCTTCGACAGCCCGGACCAGGCCGGTGAAACCTTCCGCCAGTTCGCGAAGGACTTCTTTCAGCAGAACAAGCTGATGAAGGGCGAGGTGCAGATCGGGGAATACACGGTCAACCTGCGAAACGTGAAGATGCCGGTGCTCAATGTGTATGCGGAGCAGGACCACCTGGTGCCGCCCGATGCCTCACGGGCGATGAAGAAGGCGGTCGGCAGCAGGGACTATACCGAACTCGCGTTTCCCGGCGGACACATCGGCATCTATGTGAGTGGCAAGTCGCAAAAGACCATCCCGCCCGCGATCGGTGAATGGCTGAACGCGCGTTAGTCACGGCGACCTGATTCCTGACGCCGATCGGCCTGCCACCTCGCGGTGGCAGGCCTTTTTCGTTCACTGCGCCGCAGCTCAGGGCCCCGGCCTGCTGCGATCCCGGACGGCGCGGCCGGGCGTGATCGCTACGCCCCTTACCGGTGAGTTTTCCCAACACGGCTTAGCATAATTGCGCCTGTTTATGATGAGGTGGCTGGATTAACTATAAGAATTTCCGGCGGTACGCTCTTAGTCTTTGCTCTCAATAATGGACCGATTTATCGAGAGTAGTCTTGTCATGACAGAGCGGATCGAAGCAGGCGGCCTGCAGGTTGCAGAAAAACTGTTCACATTCCTGGTGGAAAGGGCCATCCCGGGCACCGGTGTGGACCCGGCAGTCTTCTGGGAGGGGTTCGGGCAGATCGTCGCCGATCTGGCCCCGGTCAATCGAGCCTTGCTCGAAAAGCGGGAAAGTATCCAGGCTGAGATCGACGAATGGTGCAGGGCGCACCGCGGACAGCCCCTGGATATGCCTTCCTACAAGGACTTTCTGACCGAGATCGGCTATCTGGTGCCGGAGGGTGGGCCTTTCAGCATCACGACCGACAGGGTAGACGACGAGATTGCGCGGATTGCCGGGCCCCAGCTCGTGGTGCCGGTGAATAATGCGCGCTACGCGCTGAATGCGGCCAACGCCCGTTGGGGGAGTCTTTACGATGCCCTGTACGGCACCGATGCGATCGCTGACGAGGGTGAGCTGCAAAAGGGTCTGACGTTCAATGCGAAGCGCGGTGCGGCGGTGGTGGCGCGGGTCTGCGAGTTCCTCGACGAAGTGATGCCGTTGACCGACGGCTCGCATGCGGACGTCACCGAGTACTCGCTGGCCAGCTTCAACGATCATCGTGGACTGGCCGCGACCCTTTCCGACGGACAGAAGACTGGCCTGGTCAACCCGGCCGAATTCGTCGGTTACCGCGAGCAGGACGGGAGGCTCAGCAGCGTGCTGCTGCGCAATCATGGCCTGCATATCGACATCCTGATCGGTCGCGATGACCCGGTGGCGCAGCTGCATCCCGCAGGTATCAGGGATGTCCATGTCGAGGCCGCGATCACCACGATCATGGACTGCGAGGATTCGGTCGCCGCGGTAGACACCGACGACAAGGTCCAGGTGTACAGCAACTGGCTCGGGCTGATGCGCGGTGACCTCAGCGAGACCTTCTACAAGCAGGGCAAACCGGTGGAACGCACACTCCACCCGGATCGCGAATATACGTCCTCTCGGGGCGGATCACTCTCGTTGCCGGGCCGCAGCCTGATGCTCGTCCGCAACGTGGGTCACCTGATGACCAATAGCGCGATCCTCGATCCGGCCGGCCGGGAGATCCCCGAGGGCATTCTGGACGCGATGATCACCAGCCTAATCGCGATGCATGATTTGAAAGGCGACGGCGCATTCCGCAACTCGCGCAGCGGCAGCGTGTACATCGTGAAACCGAAAATGCATGGCCCCGAGGAGGTCGCATTCACCAACACGCTGTTCGGTCGCGTCGAGCAGGTGCTGGGGCTGGCGCCGAACACCCTGAAGGTCGGGATCATGGATGAGGAGCGTCGCACGACGGTCAACCTGATGGAGTGCATTCGCGCCGCGAGCGAACGGGTGATTTTCATCAACACCGGTTTTCTCGACCGTACCGGCGACGAGATCCACACCAGCATGGAACTGGGCCCGGTCCTGCCGAAGGCCGAGATCAAGGAGCAGCCCTGGATCGCCGCATACGAAGACTGGAACGTCGACGTCGGTCTGGCCTGCGGGCTCGCGGGCCGAGCGCAGATCGGTAAGGGGATGTGGGCCATCCCCGACCAGATGGCGAACATGCTGCGAACCAAGATCGCGCATCCGCAGGCAGGTGCGAGCTGCGCCTGGGTGCCTTCACCGACTGCCGCGGTGCTGCATGCGACCCACTACCATCAGGTCGATGTCGCACAAAGACAGGCGGAGCTGAAGACGCGCGAGCGCGCCAACCTCGATGACATCCTGACGCCGCCGTTGCTAGCCGACCCGTCGAGCCTCGATGCGGGGCAGATTCAACGTGAACTCGACAACAACGCCCAGGGCATCCTCGGCTATGTCGTACGCTGGATCGATCAAGGGGTCGGCTGCTCCAAGGTCCCGGACATTCACAACGTCGGGCTCATGGAAGACCGCGCGACGTTGCGTATTTCGAGCCAGCACATTGCGAACTGGCTGCACCATGAGGTTTGTGACGAGACCCAGGTCGTCGACACCTTCAAGCGCATGGCGCTGGTGGTCGACGAACAGAATGCGGCCGATCCCGATTACCGCCCGATGGCACCCGACTACGACGGCGTCGCGTTCCGGGCGGCACTCGAGCTCGTATTGAAAGGGCGTGAACAGCCGAGCGGCTACACCGAGCCGGTGCTGCATGCACGGAGGGTCGAACTGAAGGCACAGGGCTGAGGCGAGAGCACAGCGACATGGCCCGCCTCAGCCACTATTTCGCATTCAGGCGTGACGGCGAGGGGCGCGGTTATCTGGAGGTCTATCTGCGCGGCAACGCACTGCTGCGCATCGCGGCGACCAACAAGGGGACGGCCTTCACCGCGCGGGAACGTCTGGAGCTCGGGCTGGAAGGCATGCTGCCGCCGCAGGTGTGCACGCTCGAGCAGCAGGTTGCCCGCCTCTACAGGGGTTTCTGCCGCCAGCCAGACGACATCGCGAAATACCAGTACCTGCGAGCCATGCAGGAACGCTCCGAGGTGCGTTTCTATGCGACGTTGCAACGGCATCTCGAAGAGATGATGCCGATCGTCTACACGCCGACCGTGGGCAAGGCGGTACAGCAGTACAGTGATCTCTACCAGGCGCCGCGCGGGATTACCGTCTCGTCGAGGAACATCGATCACATCGACCAGATCCTGGCCAACTATCCACTATGCGACGTGCGCATGATCGTGGCCACCGATTCCTCGGCGATACTGGGCATCGGGGATCAGGGACACGGCGGCCTCGCGATCTGCATCGGCAAGCTCGCGCTGTACACGGCAGGGGCCGGCGTCAGCCCGTTCCACACGATGCCGGTGAATTTCGATGTCGGGACGGATCGCCGCGAACTGCTCGAAGACCCGGACTATCTCGGTGTGCATGAGCCACGGCTCAAGGGCGATGAGTACCTGGCTTTGATCGACCGCTTCGTCGCGGCAGTGAAGCGGCGCTGGCCCAAGGCCATCATCCAGTGGGAGGATTTTGCCAAGGATGTCGCGTTCAGTGTGCTCGAACGCTACAAGGACCGGATCGCGTCGTTCAACGACGACATTCAGGGCACTGGCGCGGTCACGCTGGCGGGACTGCTCACTGCGTGTCGGATCAAGGGCGAGGAACTGACCGCCCAACGCATCTGCGTGGTTGGTGCCGGTGCCGGTGGTGTCGGAGTCGCCAAGGCGATACAGGACGGTTTGGTGCACGAGGGCCTGTCACGCGAACAGGCGCGCCGTCAGATGTTCGTCGTGGACGCGGCGGGTCTGGTTGTCGAAGACGTCTCCGCACAACCCTATCAGCGGCCGGTCAGCCAATTCGCGGCGACCTACGCAGACTGGAAGATCGCCGCTGAGACCCCGTCCATGCTGGAGGTGATCGAGCAGGCGCGGCCGACCATCCTGCTGGGCCTGACCGGGGTGAGCGGTCTGTTCAGTGAGCCGATTGTGCGGCGCATGCTGGCGAATGCCGAACGACCGATCATCTTCCCCTTGTCGAACCCGACCGCGAACTGCGAGGCGATCCCGCAGGACCTGATCACCTGGACCCGCGGACGCGCGATCGTGGCCACCGGCAGTCCATTCGAGGCTGTGGAGCACGATGGCAAACGCCATCCGGTAGGGCAAGGCAACAATGCGTTCGTATTTCCCGGCATCGGCTTTGCAGCGATCCTGGGGCGCTGTCGTCGTATCAGTGACGCGATGATCATCGAATCGGCGTTCGCGCTGGCCGACTACACCGCTCGCCATTGCCGATCGGGGAATCAGATATTCCCCCCGGTCAGCGAATTGCAGGCGGTCAGTGTCGAGGTGGCGAGCCGGGTGCTCGCGGTTGCTTTGCGGGACGGGTCGGCAACGCGTGGCGATTTGGTCGCGGGGGATCGATCGGCCCTGCTGGGCTTTGTGAAGTCACGCATGTGGCAACCGGGTTACCTCCCCTACCGTTTCGTGGAGTACGACGCTTGAAGCGTGGCACGCCCATCGGGTTGGGCCACCGCCCGATCGGCAGACACGATAGGCTTTATCAATGTTCTGCATTGAAACCGAATTGTGCGCCGCACAAATATGAGCGGTATCATCCTAAGATTCTGTTAAAAAAAGAAAAGTATTTCGCTTTCACTGTGTGCATGGAGCTGTGATTTTGCGTGCGGCCGTGATTGATCGAATGCCTCTACGGGGTTATTTTCAACAGATTGTTGCAATGCAGCATACGCAGCCGGCAGTGGTCGCAACCGCGCCATCGAATCCGGTGCCAACTCGACACAACAAACGGCATAGACGGGAGAGTTAGACATGACCCGAGAAGAACAGATCAAGGCCCTGGAAAAAGACTGGGCGGAGAATCCACGCTGGCTTGACGTGACGCGCGGCTACGGCGCGGCGGACGTTGTGCGCCTGCGCGGCTCCCTGCAGCCAGAGCACACCGTGGCCAAGCGCGGTGCGGAAAAGCTCTGGCAACTGGTGCGCGGTGATGCCAAAAAAGGTTACGTGAACTGCATGGGCGCGCTAACCGGTGGCCAGGCTGTGCAGCAGGCGAAGGCCGGCATCGAGGCCATTTACCTCTCGGGCTGGCAGGTCGCGGCCGATGGCAATACCTCCGAAACCATGTATCCAGACCAGTCGCTGTATGCGTATGACTCGGTGCCGGCCATGGTCCGGCGTATAAACAACGCGTTCAAGCGCTCCGACGAGATTCAGTGGTCGCGCGGTGTCGGGCCTGGCGACGAGGGTTACATCGACTACTTCCTGCCGATCGTTGCGGATGCCGAGGCGGGCTTCGGCGGTGTGTTGAACGCCTTCGAATTGATGAAGAACATGATCGCCAATGGCGCCTCCGGTGTGCACTTCGAAGACCAGCTGGCGGCCGTGAAGAAATGCGGCCATATGGGCGGTAAGGTGCTGGTGCCGACGCAAGAGGCGGTCGAGAAGTTGATCGCCGCGCGCCTGGCGGCCGACGTGATGGGCGTGCCGACGCTGGTCCTTGCGCGCACCGACTCGGAGGCGGCCAATCTTCTGACCAACGATTTCGACCCGAACGACAAGCCGTTCTTGACCGGCGAGCGTACCGCCGAGGGCTTCTACCGTGTCAAGAATGGCCTGGAGCAGGCCATCAGTCGCGGTCTCGCCTATGCCCCTTACGCGGATCTCGTCTGGTGCGAGACGGGCACCCCTGATCTCGGTTTCGCCCGCGAGTTCGCCGAGGCCGTACTGGCGGAAAACCCCAACAAGCTGCTCGCCTACAACTGCTCGCCTTCTTTCAACTGGAAGAAGAACCTGGATGACGCGACCATCGCGAAATTCCAGGACGAGTTGGCGGCGATGGGCTACAAGTATCAGTTCATCACGCTGGCCGGCATTCACAACATGTGGTTCAACATGTTCGATCTCGCCTACGACTACGCGCGTGGCGAGGGCATGAAGCATTATGTGGAGAAGGTCCAGGAGCCGGAGTTCGCGGCACGCGACAAGGGCTATACCTTCGTCTCGCATCAGCAGGAGGTCGGGGCCGGCTATTTCGACGATGTCACCACGACCATCCAGGGCGGTGCCTCCTCGGTTACCGCGCTGACCGGTTCGACCGAAGAAGAGCAGTTCGGCTGAGCCCGGCCCCGGTGGCCGTGCCGGTGAGGCCGTCGGGCCTCGCCGGCACGGAGACCGCGTGCCCTTGCGCAGCGCAGACCGGGTGGGTTGCCGTGTCCAAGCCGACGATCGGATCGGAAAACCAGCGAAGTAGCGACATCCGTGATGGCCTTGGGCCGCCGCAGGCGGCATTATTGGGCGTCCGAGCCGCCGATCGTGATCGAATGAACGAGCTGAATGCACGGCGCATTGCGCAGACCATCCTCGATGGTTTCAACCGGCACTACCGTATCTTCCTGGAGATTACCGCTGCGGCGCGCGAGCGTTTCGAGTCCTGCGATTGGCAGTCGCAGCGCCAGGCCGCCAGCGACCGGATCAACCTTTACACCCAGCGCGTCACCGAGGCGACCGAGCGCCTGACCAGCGAGTTCGGCCTGCGCGACGATGTCGACGAGGAACTCTGGCGCGAGGTCAAATTGCGCTACATCGGCCTGCTGTACGAACACAAACAGCCGGAGCTGGCGGAAACCTTCTACAATTCGGTTTTCACCTGGATTTTCCATCGTCGCTACTACAAGAATGACAATATCTTCGTGCGGCCGGGACTCTCCGCCGAGTACCTCGATGACGACGACCCCGTCTATGACAGCTACTATCCAACCAGCGAGGGCCTGACCGACACGGTGAGGGCGATCCTGGGGGCGTTTCCGAGCAACCTGCCGTTCGAGAACCTGCGCCGCGACGTAAGGCGCCTGGTGCGCCACGTCAAGATGACCCGGATGCCGGAGCTGGAACTGCGCCGGCATTTTCATTTGCAGGTGTTGCGCGCGCCCTTCTACCGCAACAAGGCAGCCTATATCGTTGGCCGAGCGGTCAACGGCCCGGACGTGATCCCTTTCGTGATCCCGGTTCTGAACAACGAAAGGGGCGGTGTCTACGTCGATACCTTGTTGGTGGACGGCGACGACATCGCGAACCTGTTCAGCTTTGCGCGTGCCTACTTCATGGTCGAGACCAACACGCCGGCGGCAGTCGTTCATTTTCTCAATCGTATGTTGCCGACCAAGACCAAGGCGGACCTGTATACCGCGATTGGTCTGCAAAAGCAGGGGAAGAGTGAATTCTATCGTGGCTTTCTGCACCATCTCGCGCATTCGACAGATCAGCTCGAGATCGCACCCGGGGTCAAAGGCATGGTGATGACGGTATTCACGATGCCGTCCTATCCCTATGTGTTCAAGGTCATCAACGATCAGTTCCCGCCACCGAAGGAGGTGGACCGGGAGACCGTGAAGCGCAAGTACCAGATCGTCAAGATGCACGACAGGGTCGGGCGCATGGCCGACACGCTCGAGTACTCGCATGCCGCGTTTCCGATCAGCCGCATCACCGACGAGCTGATGACAGAACTGAAGACAAAGTGCGCGAACAGCCTCGAGATCGAGGGCGATCGGGTGAATGTCCGGCACCTGTACATCGAGCGACGACTGGACCCGCTCAACCTGTACTTCCAGAATGCGACCGAGCAGCAGAAGGAAAACGCGATCATCGGCTTCGGCAATGCGGTAAAGGAGATGGCGGCGGCAAATATCTTCGCCGGCGATCTGCTGTACAAGAACTTCGGCGTCACGCGGCACGGTCGCGTCATCTTCTACGACTATGACGAGATCGAGTTCATGACTGACATGAATTTCCGGCATATTCCCCAACCGCGCACGCCCGAGGATGAGATGGCGGCTGAACCCTGGTACTCGGTGGCGCCCAATGATGTGTTTCCGGAGGAGTTCGCCAGCTTCCTGCTGATCGATCCACAGTTACGCAAACCCTTCATGCAGCACCATCGGGACCTGCTCGATGCCGACCACTGGAAGAGCATTCAGCAGGACATCCGCAACGGGTGCCAGCGCGACGTGTTTCCGTATTCGGTGACCAAACGTTTTCGTTTCATCTATGGCGAGGAATGACGGACGATCATGACATTCAAGACGGCGGACCTGTGCGACGAGCATGCGTCAAGCATCCAGATATGCGAACCCGGTTTCTCAAGTTTCGGTGCCCGGGCCCGCTTCTTTGGTCAGATCTCGACGATCAAATGCTTCGAAGACAACTCGACGGTCAGGGAGACCGTGGCCGAGGCCGGCAATGGTCGCGTGCTCGTGGTCGATGCGGGGGGGTCCCGGCGCTGCGCGATGCTTGGCGACCTATTGGCCGCAAAAGCGGCTGACAACGGCTGGTCGGGTGTATTGCTGTATGGCCTGATTCGTGACTCGGTCGAAATTGCGCAGATGGACCTTGGCGTCATGGCATTGGGCACGCACCCGCTGAAGAGCGTAAAGAAGGGCGTGGGCGAGCGCGATGTCGTTGTCCGGTTTGCCGGTGTCCGATTCGTTCCGGGCGAGTACCTCTATGCCGACGAGGACGGAATCGTCTGCAGCGCGACGGCCTTGTTGTGAGAAGGCCGGCTGTGGAGGCAGACTCCCGCCCGGTGGTGCCGCCGGCATCGAGTCGATGCCCTGGCCGTTTCGTCGTATGGGCGGTAAGGTCGGACGCTGCCGGCGGCAAATCACAGCAACACGGGGGTGCAGAGAGATGAATAAGGCGGATGTCATGGCCGAGGGTCCGATTTCCGCGCGGGTCGTGCACCGCTCGGTGCTGCTCGATGCGCCGCGTCAGCACCCGGTAATCAAGTTGATGTTGAACCTGGCTCCGCAGGGCCGACCATTCGTTGCCGGCGCCGACGTCGCGTTTGCGGCACCAGGGGTCGGCGGCGACGCCACGGGCGCGCTGCGTCGTTACACGATCGAGTCGGTCGGAGAGGTCCCGTTCGAGGACGCTATCGACGTCACCCTCTACGTCCGCGATCACGAGCACGCCGATGGTGTCGGCGTCGCGCACCATCTCAGCGGCTTGTCGCAGGGTGACGATGTCGCGCTATACGGCCCCTTCCCCTATCCCTTCTATCCACCGATGGGGTCGCGCAGCAATATGGTACTGATCGGCGCGGGCTGCGGCATGGTCCCTTTCCGCTGGCTGGCGCACAAGGTCCAGGCCCGACAGCTCGACTGGATGGGCAAGGTGCTGATGCTGGAGGGGGACGAGACCGGGCTGGAGCATCTCTATCTGAACGACCCGGCCGCCAACCAGGACCAGTACTTCGACAGTGCCACGTTCCGTGCCTTCGAGGCCTTGAAGACGCGCTACTCGGCGCAGCCCGGTGACAGTGGCGAGAGCGCCGAGGCCAACAGGGACGCACTATGGCGTCTGCTCGGGCAGGGTAGCGTGTTCGTCTATCTGGCCGGCTATCGTTCGGTCGCCGAGGCGATGGATCGCGCGATGGCAGAGCATCTGCGCCTGGCCGGCCGTTGGCAGGAGACCAAGTCCGCACTGGTTCGCGACGGCCACTGGCTGGAATTTCTCTATGACTGAGGGAAAAAGTCGTTCAGTCTACTTCGTCTCGGAGAGCACCGGCATTACCGCCGAGGCCTACGGGCACAGTCTGCTCTCGCAGTTCGGGGATGCGCGTTTCATCACCCGCTATACGCCGTTCATCAACACGCGCGAGAAGGCCCAGGCCCTGGTCAACGAATTGGCCCATCGGGCAGAGTCTGAAGGCAGGAAGCCGATCGTTTTCGCGACCATGCTCGACGAGGAGATCAATGCCGTACTCAAGCACGGTGATTGTCATTACTTCGAGCTGTTCGACCGCTTTCTGCCCGAGCTCGCGGAGGCCACGGGTCTCGAGCCGACGCGCAAGTCCGGCGTCAGTCATGGTGTGGTGAATGCCGAAAACTACGAGGCGCGCATCGAGACGATCAACTATGCGCTGAACAACGACGATGGTATCCGGCTGAACAAGTTCGATCAGGCCGATATTATCCTGATCGGGGTTTCACGCTCGGGGAAGACGCCGACCTGTCTTTACCTGGCCCTGCATTTCGGGATGCGTGCGGCAAACTATCCGATCACCGAGGAAGACTTCGAAAGGGGCGACCTCCCGGAGGAGTTGCTTGCCCACAAAGAGAAGATTTTTGCACTGACCATCGACCCGGAGCGCCTTGCGGCGATTCGCGAGCTGCGTCGGCCGAACAGCGAATATGCCACGATGCGACGCTGCTACAAGGAGGTGCAGATGGCGCAGGACATGTTTCACCGCTATGGCATGACCGTGTTGGATTCAACGACGCATTCGATAGAAGAGCTGGCGTCACTGATCAAAAAGAGCCTGTAACGAGGCAGAGGGTTACCAATGAGCGAATACATCCTGTGGCTGCATGAGGTCGAGATGGCCGATGTCGACCGCGTCGGCGGCAAGAACGCCTCGCTGGGCGAGATGCTGCGAAATCTGACAGCCGACGGCAGCGTGAAGGTGCCGGGTGGCTTTGCCACGACCGCGCATGCCTATCGGGAGTTCCTCGCGCACGAGGGGCTTGCCGACCGGATCAACCAGACGCTGGATGCGCTGAACGTGGACGACGTTGGGCAACTCGCCGTGACCGGTAAGCAGATCCGCGAATGGGTGATGCAGACGCCCTTTCCACCGGCGCTCGACCAGGCTATCGAAGAAGCCTACGCGACACTCGAGAAGGAATACGGGACCGAGGTGACTTGGGCGGTGCGTTCGTCGGCGACTGCCGAGGATCTGCCCGATGCTTCCTTCGCCGGGCAGCAGGAAACGATTCTCAATGTCGCCGGCCTCGATGAGATCAAGCGGCGCATACGCGAGGTGTTCGCCTCGCTGTTCAACGACCGCGCGATTTCATACCGCGTGCACCAGGGCTTTGACCATGCCCAGGTCGCGTTGTCGGCCGGGATACAGAAAATGATCCGTTCCGACATCGGCGCCAGCGGAGTGGTGTTCACATTGGATACCGAGAGCGGCTTCCGTGACGCAGTGTTCGTCACGGCGAGTTACGGACTCGGCGAAATGGTCGTGCAGGGCGCGGTCAATCCCGACGAGTTCTATGTGCACAAGCCGACACTGGCCGCCGGCCGGCCCGCGATATTGCGCCGCAACGTCGGCAGCAAGGCGATCAAGATGATCTATGCGGAGGGCGGCAGCCACCCGGTGGCCACCGTGCCCGTGGACGACGCTGAGCGTGGCCTGTTCTGCCTGACCGATGAACAGGTCGAGGAATTGGCCCGCCAGGCGGTGAGCATCGAGGCTCACTATGACCGCCCGATGGACATCGAATGGGCCCTCGACGGGGTCGATGGTCAGCTCTACGTAGTGCAGGCGCGCCCCGAGACGGTGCAGAGTCGCAGCGGCAATGTGATCGAGCGCTACGAGATGAAGGAAAGGTCGGGGGTGCTGGTCGAGGGCCGCTCGATCGGTGCCCGGATCGGCGCCGGAACGGCCCGCGTCGTCACCAGCCTGGACGATATGGACAAGATCGCGGAAGGTGACGTGCTGATAACCGACATGACCGACCCGGATTGGGAACCGATCATGAAACGTGCAGCGGCGATCGTCACGAATCGTGGTGGCCGCACCTGTCACGCGGCGATCATCGCACGCGAGCTGGGCGTGCCGGCGGTGGTGGGCTGTGGTGATGCAACGGAACGCGTCGCCGAAGGCGTGCCGGTGACCGTCTCATGCGCCGAGGGAGACACCGGTTACGTCTATGACGGCGAACTCGATTTCGAGCTCAAGCGCATAGAGCTCGACAGCATGCCCGAGGTCCCGATCAAGGTGATGATGAACGTCGGCAACCCCGAACGTGCGTTCAGCTTCGCCCAGATTCCGAACGCCGGCGTCGGCCTGGCGCGCCTGGAGTTCATTATCAACAACATGGTCGGCATTCATCCGCAGGCCCTGCTGCAGCTCGATCGGGTGCCGGCCGAGATGCGCGCCGACATCGAAACGCGCATCGCGGCCTATGGCGACCCGCGCGAGTATTTCATCAAGCGTGTGGTAGAGGGTATCGCGAGCATCGTTGCCGCGTTCGCACCCCAGCCCGTGATCCTTCGGATGTCGGATTTCAAATCGAACGAGTATGCGAATCTGATCGCCGGTACGCTCTACGAGCCAGAAGAGGAGAACCCGATGATCGGGTTCCGCGGTGCTTCGCGCTACCTGGCGCCGAGCTTCCGCGCCTGTTTCGATCTGGAGTGCGAGGCGATTCGACGCGTACGTGACGACATGGGGCTGAAGAACCTCGAAATCATGATCCCGTTCGTACGCACATTGCAGGAGGCCGAGGGTGTGATTCGGCTGCTCGGCGAGAACGGCCTGAGGCGCGGTGAAGACGGGCTGCGCGTGATCATGATGTGCGAGCTCCCGTCGAACGCGGTGCTGGCCGCGGAGTTTCTGGAGTATTTCGACGGTTTCTCGATCGGCTCGAACGATATGACGCAGCTGACGCTCGGTTTGGACCGCGATTCCGGCCTGGTCGCGCAAAGCTTCGACGAACGTAATCCCGCGGTGCTCAAGATGCTCGATATGGCCATCACCGCCTGTCGCGAGCAGGGCAAGTACTGCGGTATCTGCGGCCAGGGTCCCTCTGACCACCCCGACCTGGCCAGGTGGCTGCTCGAACGCGGCATCGACAGTATCTCGCTGAACCCGGACACGGTTATCGATACCTGGCTGTTCCTGGCCGGGCAGGCCAAGGACTGAACGCGGCCGGTGCTGCGGTTGACGGACGTCCCCGGCGGCCCGCTTGCGGCGCCGCCCGTGGCCGTATGCCACCCCTTTTGAACGGCTCCACTCCGTTCTCAATGTCGACAGTTTTGAAAAATCAATAATAAAAAGTGCCGGCCCTGGTCGCTTTCTCCGAGATCGCCGCTAGAATTGTCGACAATATTCGGGTCGGTCGAGCGTTTCCTCGCATCGGTATTACCGCCTGACGACAGCTTGCTGCCCGTGCGCCGTGCCCGGTGCGTCACTGATCGGAGAGAGGGGGGGAAATGAGCAAATACCAAGAGCTTTACCAGCGATCGTTGCAGGATCCGGCCGGATTCTGGGGCGAAGCCGCGGCAGGACTGGTCTGGGACAAACCTTGGGACAAGGTGCTGGACCTGGAAGCCAAGCCGGTGCCACGTTGGTTCGTCGGTGGCCGGATGAACACCTGCTACAACGCAATCGACCGCCATGTCGAATCGGGACGCGGGACCCAGGCCGCGTTGATCTACGATTCGCCCGTTACCGGCCAGCAACTCACTTACACCTACACCGAGTTGCTCGACCAGGTGGCCCGCTTCGCAGGTGCGCTGCGCGCTCAGGGTGTAGGGCCCGGTGACCGGGTGCTGATCTACATGCCGATGATCCCCGAGGCGGCGATCGCAATGTTGGCGACAGCCCGCCTGGGGGCGGTGCATTCTGTCGTGTGCGGCGGGTGTGCCGCCAACGAACTCGCTACCCGGATCAACGACGCCAAGCCGAAGGTCATCGCCAGCGCTTCGTGCGGTATCGAGCCCAATCGGGTGGTGGTATACAAGCCGCTGCTCGACGAGGCGATCCGGCTATCCACGCACAAGCCCTCCTGTTGCATCATCAAGGCCCGTCCGCAGGCCGAGGCGCCGCTCGTCGAGGGACGTGACCTGGACTGGGACGCGGCAGTCGCCGAAGCGGAGCCAGCCGCCTGCGTGGCGGTCGAGGCCACCGATCCGCTGTATATCCTGTACACCTCCGGCACTACCGGGCAGCCCAAAGGTGTGGTCCGCGACAACGGCGGCCATGCGGTGGCGATGCACTGGACCATGAAAAACATCTACGATTGCGACCCGGGTGACGTTTACTGGGCGGCCTCGGACGTCGGCTGGGTGGTAGGGCACAGCTATATCGTCTACGCGCCGCTGCTCGCTGGCTGCACCACGGTCATGTATGAAGGCAAGCCGGTCGGCACGCCGGACCCGGGTGCGTTCTGGCGCGTGATCAGTGAACACGGGGTGAAGGTACTGTTTACCGCGCCAACCGCGTTCCGCGCGATCAAGAAAGAGGACCCGAACGGCGAGTTCCTCGCGAAATACGACCTGTCCTGCATGCAGGCACTTTACCTCGCCGGTGAACGTTGCGATCCGGACACGCTGTTCTGGGCACGCGACAAGCTGCAGAAACCGGTGATCGACCACTGGTGGCAGACCGAAACCGGCTGGGCGATCGCGGCGAATCCGATGGGCATAGAGCCGATGGAGATCAAGCCTGGCTCGCCGACTGTCGCGATGCCGGGTTACGATGTGCGTATCCTTTCCGAGGACGGTGACGAAATGCCCGACGGCGACATGGGTAACATCGTGATCAAGCTGCCGATGCCGCCGTCGTGCCTGCCAACCCTGTGGGGCGCGGATCAGCGGTTCATCGACGCCTATTTGCGCAAGTACCCCGGCTTCTATCTGACCGGCGACGCCGGTTACCGCGACGCCGACGGCTACCTGTGGATCATGAGTCGCACAGACGATGTGATCAATGTCGCCGGCCACCGCCTGTCGACGGGCGGGATGGAGGAGGTGCTGGCGGGGCATCCGGATGTCGCCGAGTGCGCCGTGATCGGTGTCACGGACGCGTTGAAGGGTCAGATGCCGCTCGGTCTGATCGTGCTGAAGGCCGGTGTCGATCGCGGTGACCAGGAGGTCGTCGGTGAGCTGATCAAGCGGGTGCGGGAACAGATTGGTCCGGTGGCGGCGTTCAAGCTGGTCGCGGTGGTGAAGCGACTGCCTAAGACGCGCTCGGGCAAGATTCTGCGCGGCACCATGGTGAAGATCGCCGACAACGAGGAATACAAGATGCCGGCGACCATCGACGACCCTGCGATTCTCGACGAGATTGCCGAGGCCCTGCGCGGGCTGGGTTATGCGAAATCCTAAAGCCGGCGTCTTGCGCATGGCCGCTGAAAGTGTCGATCCGGTCGAGAGTCGTACGATCCCGGACCGGATATTTTCGCTGTTGACCGAGGCGATCGTCGAAGGCGGCATCGCCCCCGGCAGCAAGATCAGCGAGCCCGAGCTGGCGCGTGCCTACGGCATCAGTCGCGGTCCGCTGCGCGAGGCCATCGGCCGGCTAGAAGCATGTGGCCTGGTTGTCAGGCGGGCGAACGTGGGTGCGCGCGTGGTCACGCTCAGCAGCACGCAGCTACTCGAGATCTTCCACGTGCGCGAGGCGCTCGAGGGCATGGCGGCTCGCCTGGCGGCGCTCAATATGACGTTGGAGGAAATCGCCGAGCTGCGGGACCTGCTGGGGCAACACAGCGAACAGATTGCGCGGGATGCGGGGCATGCCTACTTCCAGCGCGAGGGCGATCTGGATTTCCACTACCGGATCGTCAAGGGCAGCCACAACGGCCGGATGATCGAGCTGCTGTGCAACGATCTGTACCATCTGGTCCGCTTGTACCGCTACCAGTTCGGCATGCCGAGCAAGCGCGGTCCGCAGGCGTTCATCGAGCATGGACATATCGTCGACGCGATCGAGCGACGCGACCCCGAGATGGCCGAGTTGATGATGCGCTCTCACATCAGGGCCTCGCGCGAGAACGTCGAGCGCCTGCTTCGCGACGCCCGATGAATGGCAGGCCGGATGAGGCGAGCGGTGCCTGGCGCAGGGTGTCGGACGCAGCCAGACCCGGGCCGGCTCGCGTGTGGCCTGAACAGCGCAGGCAGGGTGTGTCGTGCCAGCGATGAAGATGTCGGGGACATTTCCCCCAGTATGCCGCGGCCCCGGATCGGGACCCCAACACGCCAGGTGAAACAGAATGACAATTGAATCTGCAGGCAGGAAATTCAGGGAAGCGGTTGCAGCCGAAAGACCGCTGCAATGTGTCGGTGCGATCAACGCCTATCATGCGCGCCTGGCCGAGGCGTCCGGCTTCGCCTCGCTCTATATTTCGGGCGGTGGCGTGGCTGCGGGTTCCTGCGGCATCCCAGATCTCGGCATCACCACGATGGAAGACGTGCTGACCGACCTGAAAAGGATCACGGACGTGACCAGCCTCCCGGTACTCGTCGATGTCGATACCGGCTGGGGAGGGGCGTTCAACATCGCGCGCGCAGTGCGTTCGATGATCAAGTGCGGTGCGGCGGCGGTCCACATCGAGGATCAGGTGCAGCAGAAGCGTTGTGGTCACCGTCCCAACAAGGCAATCGTATCGCAGGCCGAGATGGTGGACCGCATCAAGGCAGCCGTGGATGCGAAGACCGACCCGGATTTCGTGCTGATGGCGCGCACCGATGCGCTCGCGGTCGAGGGCATGCAGTCCGCGATCGATCGTGCCTGCGCCTGTGTCGAGGCCGGTGCCGACATGATATTTCCCGAAGCGATCAACGAGCTTACGCAGTACCGCGAGTTCGTCGATGCGGTGGGCGTTCCGGTGCTCGCGAACATCACCGAGTTTGGGGCAACGCCGTTGTTCACCACCGAGGAACTCGCGGGTGCCGGCGTCAGCATCGCTTTGTATCCCCTGTCTGCGTTCCGCGCGGCGAATGCGGCCGCGCTGAGGGTCTATCAGACCCTGCGCAGCGAAGGTTCGCAGAAAAACGTAATCGACATCATGCAAAGTCGCATGGATCTCTACGATTACCTCGGTTACCACGAATTCGAACGAAAGCTGGATAGCCTGTTTGCGTCAGAGGGCGAGTAACGAGGCACGCCCGAAAGAGGCGTCGACCAGCATGGGGTACGCGAATCAGATGCGCCATCCACTTTCTCGGTGCTGCCGCGTTGCTGCACCAATCACAATCCTAACTGACGAGGGGCATTTTCTATGAGCGCTCAAACGCTGCCTAAGGCAAAGAAACACGTGGCCCTGTCCGGCACGCCTGCCGGCAATACGGCCATATGCACGGTCGGTCGCACGGGCAACGACCTGCATTACCGCGGCTACAACATTCTGGACATCGCCGAGGTCTGCGAGTTCGAGGAGATTGCCTACCTTCTGGTTTACGGTAAGTTGCCCGGTCGCTCTGAACTGGATGTCTACAAACGCAGGCTCAAGTCGTTGCGCGGGCTGCCCGTCGCGGTCAAGCAGGCGCTCGAGGCGCTGCCACCGTCGGCCCATCCGATGGATGTCATGCGGACCGGCTGTTCGGTGCTGGGCACCTGTCTGCCAGAGAAGGGCGATCATTCTGAGCCGGAGGCACGTAATATCACCGACCGCCTGATGGCGAGCTTCGGCTCCATGCTGCTGTACTGGTATCACTTTTCGGTGAACGGCAAGCGTATCGATGTCGAGACCGACGACGACTCCGTGGGCGGGCACTTCCTGCACCTGCTGCATGGAGAGAAGCCGCCTGCATCTTGGGTCCGTGCGATGCACACCTCGCTCAACCTGTATGCGGAGCACGAGTTCAACGCCTCCACCTTCACCGCGCGTGTGATCGCCGGCACCGGGTCGGACATCTACTCGGCCATTACCGGGGCGATCGGAGCCTTGCGCGGTCCCAAGCATGGCGGTGCCAACGAGGAGGCCTTTCACATACAGAGCCGTTACCACACCGCCGATGCGGCAGAAGCGGATATTCGCCAACGCGTCGAGCGCAAGGAGATCGTGATCGGCTTCGGCCACCCGGTCTATACGATCGGTGACCCGCGCAACGAGGTGATCAAGCGTGTGGCGAAGGGGCTGGCCGAAGAGAACGCCGACATGAAGATGTACGACATCGCCGACCGGCTGGAATCGGTGATGTGGGAAGTCAAAAAGATGTTCCCGAACCTCGACTGGTTTTCCGCTGTCTCTTACAACCAGATGCATGTGCCGACAGACATGTTCACGCCGCTGTTCGTGATTGCGCGCGTCACCGGCTGGGGCGCGCACGTGATCGAACAGCGAGAAGACGGCAAGATCATCCGGCCGTCCGCGAATTACACAGGGCCGGAACACCGGGAGTTCGTTGCGATCGATAAGCGCTGATCCGCGTCACCGGGCGTCGACCGCTCAAGCGAGGAGTATCCACTCTGCGTCTTGAGCGGCTCGCCGGCGGCGCCTTGAACGAGCAAAAATTGCGCGGGACGGATTATCGAGATCTGCGTTGACCAGCAGCGGTTCGAGTCGACCCGCGTGGATGAGGTCGTGTCACGGATGCGTGTCTGAATGCCGTCGTCAGTTGGCGGCGAGGTGACGTTCGCTCAATGCGAACATCAGCAGCGCCCACATCGCGACGCTGTTGTCGCGCCGCCCGCTGTCGTGCTGTTGCTGGAGCAGATGCAGGTAATCGCTGTCGAACAGCCCGTTGTCGGCCATTGCCTCGCCCAGCACCTGTTCACGATAGCGTTCTCGCAGCGGCCCGCGGAACCATTCCGCGAGCGGTATCGAGAATCCCTGCTTCGGCCGGTACATGATCTCGTCGGGCAGATAGGGTTTGAGTGCGCGCTTGAACAGATGCTTGCCGTCGCCGCCGACCAGCTTCCACTCCGGCCGCAGTCCCGACATCCACTCGACCAGCTGGTGATCGAGCAGCGGTACCCGGACTTCGAGTGAATGCGCCATGCTGGCGCGATCGACCTTGTGCAATATGCTCACCAGGAAGGTTTTGAGATCGAGATACTGCACCAGTGACAGCGGGTGGTCGCTCGGTGCCCGATTGGCGTGTTCGCGCAAGACCTGCACCGCATTGTAGCCTGCGAGATCGTTGCGCAGTGCCGGGCTGAACAATGCGCGTCGCTGCGCGTCGGTGGTGCGCGATACGCTGTGGAACCAGGCGCCCACCGAGTCGCGCGCCAGCGACTGGAAGGTCGTCTTGGCGCGCAACACGCGCGGGGCCCAGTCCGCCTTTGGATAGAGCGCGCCGAGTGCACCGAACAGTGGCCGACGCAGCGCAAGTGGCAGGCGGCTGCGCAGACCTTCTTCGGCCAGATGCATGCGGTAGCGCCGATAGCCGGCCAGGTTTTCGTCCCCGCCATCGCCGGACAGTGCCACCGTGACGCGTTTGCGCGCCGCCTCGCAGACGCGATATGTCGGCATCGCCGAGCTGTCGGCAAAGGGTTCGTCGTAGAGCCAGCCGAGCCGGTCGAGCAGTTCGAAGTCATCCGCTTTGACCGTGTCGGTCTGATGGTCCGTGCGGTAGCGCTCTGCGACCTGTCGGGCGTAGCCGGTCTCGTCGAACGCGGCGACATCGAACCCGATCGCGCAGGTCTTCACCGGCTGATCCATCAACCCGGCCATCAGTGCGACGATCGCGCTCGAATCCACGCCGCCCGACAGGAAGGCGCCGAGCGGGACTTCGGCCACCAGCCGGATATCGACCGCCTCGCGCAGCCGGTCGATCAGCTCAAGCTCGGCGTCTGCCTGCGATGCGCTGCCGTTGTCGCGAAACGATACGTCCCAGTACTGGCTGGTGCGTGGCAGCGTGGTCTGGCCTTTCTCGATCAGCAGCGTGTGGCCGGGCGGCAGCTTGCGCACCTCGCTGTAAATCGTGCGTGGCTCGGGTATATAGCCGTAGGCGAAGTAATCCTCGATCGCCAAGGGATCACGTGTGCGCGGCAGCCGCGGGTGTGGCAGCAGCGCCTTCAGTTCCGAGCCAAAGACGAAGTGTCCATTCGGCAACAGCGCGTAATACAGTGGTTTGCTGCCGAGCCGGTCGCGCGCCAGAAACAGGTGTCGGCGCTTCTGGTCCCAGATCGCGAACGCGAACATGCCGCGCAGGCGCTGCACGCAGTCGCTGCCCCACGCCTGCCACGCGTGCAGGATCACCTCGGTGTCGGAATGTGTCCGAAAACGAAAGCCCATTGCCTCGAGTTCGGGCCGCAGTTCGCCAAAGTTGTATACCTCGCCGTTGAATACGATCGCGACAGAGCGGTCTTCGTTGAACAGGGGCTGCTGCCCGCTCGCGATGTCGATGATCGACAGGCGGCGGTGCCCGAGCGCCAGGCCGGGCTCGCAGTGGATGCCGGATTCGTCGGGACCCCGGTGCAGGATCGCGTCGGTCATGCGGCCTAGCAGTTCGGCGGACGGGATCTCGTCGCCGCGTGTGTCGAAGATTCCGGCAATACCGCACATACTGATTCAGCGCGCGATGCCGCGCCGCTCCATGAGTTGATCGTAGACACCGCCATAGGCGGCGAGCATCCGGGGCATGCTGAAACGCTCCGCGATGCGCTGGTAGCCGGCCTCGCCGTGGCGCATGCGCAGATCGGGATGCCGCGCGTAGCCTACCATCCGGTCGGCCAGCGCCTGCGGGTCGTTGGCCGGTACCAGCGCGCCGCTGCTGCCGTCGATGACGAGTTCGCCGTTGCCGCCGACGTCGGTCGCAATCACCGGAAGCCCGCTGGCCATGGCCTCGAGCACAGTGTTCGAAATGCCCTCCGCCTGCGAGGGCAGCACGAAGACATCGAAGGCGCGCATCAGATCCGGGATTCCGCTCTGGTTGCCGGGTAGCCAGGCCTGCCGGTCGAGCCCAGCTGCAGCGAGCATCGAGAGACAGGTGTCGCGCAGCGGCCCGTCACCGACCAGCACCAGGCGCATGCGATGCGCAATGTCCGGGTGCTGTTCGCAGAGGAGGATGAATGCGCGGCACAGATTGCCCTGGTCCTTGACGCCGTGCATGCGCCCGACGGTGCCGAACACCAGGCTGTGGTCATCGGCGAAACCGACCGGCAGTGCATCACTCGGGCCGGGGTGGAAGCGCTCGCTGTCGACCCCGTTATAGATGCGGCTAACCTTGCGCTCGGCGATGCCGGCGCGCTGCACCAGATAGTCTTCGATTTCGCGTGACAGCGCGATGAAACGCTGCACCAGCGGGGAGTGCAGGCGGCGCAGCAGTTGATACTTGCGGTTGTTACCGTCCGGGTCGCTGAGGTCCCAGCCGTGCTCGCCGTGCACGCGGCAGCGAACGCCCGCGAGCCAGGCCGGAATCTGTGCCTCGAGGCAACCGATGTTGCGCGTGTGCACGACGGTCGGATGCAGCTCCCGGAAAAGGCGGTACAGGCGTCGCCAGGTGCCAAAGTCCTGGCCGGGTCGCTTGTGCATCTCGTACACGGTGACATCGCCGCGCCTGATTCGTTGCCGGAAGTCGGTCGCATCGCTCAAGCACACGATGGCGTGCCGATAACGGTCCGACGGCATCTGATTGACCAGGTTGACGACGCCGTTCTCGAGTCCGCCAACCTGCAGTCGGTAGATCACATGGACGATCAGCGGGATGGGGTCGTCGCTGGCTGCGGCGGACGGCAAGAGGTTGACCTCGGTACTGCGCGAAGGCGCCGGACGTTGGATTATCGCAGGCCCGGGCGACAGGCGGAAGTGTCTAGTGGGCTGCTTGGTAAGTTCGGTAACCCTCAGCCGATCCACAGGCGTCATCG
>CBDTXT010000001.1:0-25557 GCA_965364465.1 uncultured Chromatiaceae bacterium | reverse complement strand
GTCGCCGAGCTGGCTACGCCGTGGACCGCCGCTTTGCCTGATCAGGTCGGCCTGTTCGCGCTGCTCGGTATGGGCGCGATGATGTCGGGCAGTCTACAGGCGCCGCTCGCCGCACTGACCGCGATGCTGGAGTTGTCGGACAGCCCTGACGTGATTCTCCCCGGGATGCTGGCGGTCGTCGTGGCCGGCATCACGTCGAGCGTGCTGTTCGGCAAGGATTCGCTGTTCCTGACCATGCTGCGGGCCTCCGGCGTCGACTACGCGGCCAGCCCGGTGTTTCAGGCATTGCGCCGCATCGGCGTCGCCGGTGTGATGGACCGCAGCTTCGCACGTGTCGATGCCACGCTGCCGGTCGAGCGGGCGCGCCGCGTCCTGGAGAATGGTCCGCAAAACCTGTTGATCGACCATCCCGACGGCCGCCAGACGCTGATGCCGGCAGTCGACCTCGCGCGACATGTGAAGACGTTGTCGCCCGACGATAGCGAACCGGCCATCGATCTGACCGCGATCCCCGCCGATCGCCTGGAGCTTGCGCCGATCGAACTGCAGGCGAGCCTGCAGGAGGCCTGGGCCATGTTCGACGAGCAGGGCATCGAGGCACTGCTCGTGCATCGCATGACCGCGCCCGGGATATATCATGTCTACGGCATACTGACGCGCGATGCGGTCGAGCGCGCCTACCGACCCTGAGCCGATCAGGTCTCGAGCAGACGTGGCATCAGTTCGACCAGATTGCAGGGGCGGGTCCGATAGTCCAGCTGCTGCGAGATCAGTTGGGTCCAGCCGTCCTTGCACGCACCGGACGAGCCGGGCAGATTGAACACGAAGGTGCCGTTGGCGACGCCGGCCAGCGCCCGGGATTGGATGGTCGACGTCCCGATCAGCTCATAGGAGAGCTTGCGAAACATCTCGCCGAAGCCGTCGATCTCCTTGTCGAGCAGTGGCCGGACCGCCTCGGGTGTCCCGTCGCGGCCCGTGATGCCGGTTCCCCCGGTGGTGATGACCACCTGCACCTCGGGATCGGCAATCCATCGCGATACCGCGGCGCGAATCTGGTAGATGTCGTCAGCGACGATGCACTGCTCGTGGACAAGGTGGCCGGCATCTTGCACGAGGCGCTTCAACAGGGCGCCGGATTTGTCGTCGGCCTGCGTGCGCGTGTCGGATATGGTCATCAACGCCAGGTTCAGCGGGATGAATTCACGTTGTTCACTCATGGTCGTACGTCCGCTCGTGGTTGCCGGGCAATCGCCGAGGGCGCGGCTTGCGCCTCGCGCGCTCGGTGGCCGGGTCCGGCCGGTTCATGATGCGGTTCCTCCGGGCTGCAGCCCAAGCATCTCGTCATAGACCTGCCAGGCGCTTGCCGCCGCCTCTTCGCTGACCTTCTGGATCGCATAGCCGACGTGGACGATGACGAAATCGCCTGGTGCCAGCGCTTCATGCTGCAGCATGAAAAGGTTGACCTCACGTTCCACGCCTTTGGCCTCGCAACGCGCGGTAAAGCCGTCGAGCTGTTTGATTTGCATCGGAATCCCGAGACACATGTTCTGTTACCTTATTTCAACCCGAATTATCCATCGTCGACACAGCTTCTGAGGCAATGCGCACAACCCTGATCCTGGGTATCGGAAACAATCTGCTCGGTGACGAGGGCATCGGCATCCATGTGGTGCGCCACCTGAGTGAGCAGCACCCGGACCCTCCCGGCATCACCTTCCTCGACGGTGGAACCCTCAGCTTCACGCTCGCTGAACCGATAGCGGAACACGACAACCTCATTGTCGTGGATGCGGCGCGATTTGGCCAACCCGCCGGTACGGTGCGCTGTTTCGAGGGCAACCAGATGGATCGCTATCTGACCGGAAACAGACAGAGCGTACACGAGGTCGGCCTGATGGACCTGCTCGACATCTCCCGTCTGTCGGGCACCTTCCCGACGCATCGGGCACTGATTGGCGTAGAGCCGGCAATGCTGGACTGGGCGGAGTACCCGAGCCCGCAAGTCGCACTGACCATCGAGCCGGTTGCGCGCATGGCCCTCGAGCTGGCCCGGCGCTGGAGTGAATCATAATTCGCTAATATTCTCCGGACTCTGTTGACCTGGGTCATACTATAAAGACCCGATTCGGTTAAATTGGTTTTGTCGCATTCTTAGGTTGGGCAAAGCAACATGAGCGGCCTGAATTCCATTCCAGTCCGGGTCGAGGCCGGCGCGGACACGGCCTTTCGAACGGAAAACCTGAAGCCCCTCTTGTTGCAGATCGAACAGGCCTTGCGGGAGTTGATCGGGCACGCGTCCGAGACCGTGATCGACCTGGGTGCGATGCCTTTCAGTGCTCAGGACGAACGGGACCTGCGTGACTTGCTGGGGCCGGGTGAGGTCCGCGCGACGATCGATGCCTTCGGCCCCTCGCTGGTCGAGGAGACCGCCTGTCCGGGCGTCTGGCTGGTCGAGCACCAGGACGCCGAACGGCGCCGGCTCACCTTGCAGCTGGAAATCACCCGAATACCCAAGCTGCTGGTCACCCCGCGCGACGACCTGGCCGACAGCCTGGCCGCGCTGAACCGCCTGAACGCTCCCGACGCCCCCACAGAGGATGTCAAATGAAACAAGAAAAGACGCTTGCCGAAAGGCTGCGAGAACGCGGCGTGTCGCGCCGCGGGTTCATGAAGTTCTGTGCGGCGACCGCCTCGATGATGGCCCTGCCGCCGGTGATGGTGCCGCGCGTCGCGGCGGCGCTGCAGCAGGCGAGACGCCCGTCGGTGATCTGGCTGTCGTTCCAGGAGTGCACCGGCTGCACCGAGTCGCTGACCCGCAGTCACGCCCCGACCATCGAGGGTCTGATCTTCGATCACATTTCGCTCGATTATCACCATACGCTGCAGGCGGCGGCCGGCGATGCCGCCGAGCATGCGCGGGATGAGGCGATGCAGCAGAGTTGGGGCAAGTACCTCCTCGTAGTCGACGGTTCCATCCCGCTGAAGGATGACGGTATCTACTCGACCATCGCCGGGACGACCAATCTCGCGATGTTGCAGGACGTGGCGGCCGGTGCCGCGGCAATCATTTCGGTTGGTACCTGTGCCGCCTTTGGTGGATTGCCGATGGCGAGACCGAATCCGACCGGTGCCGCGCCGGTGTCCGACATCATCACAGACAAGCCGATCGTCAATGTGCCCGGTTGTCCCCCGATACCGACCGTGATCAGCGGGGTGCTGGCCCACTTCCTGACGTTCGGCCGCCTACCGGAGTTGGACGCGCTGAACCGGCCGAAGGTGTTTTTCGGCCAGTCGATACACGACCGTTGCTACCGCCGTCCGTTCTATGAGCGTGGCAAGTTCGCCGAGACCTTCGACGACGAGGGCGCGCGCAAGGGTTGGTGCCTGTTCAAGCTCGGCTGCAAGGGCCCGATCACCTACAACGCCTGTGCGACCGCGAAATGGAACCAGGGCACCAGCTTCCCGATCGAGGCAGGTCACGGCTGCATCGGTTGCTCCGAGCCCGCGTTCTGGGACAAGGGCGGATTCTATGATGCGCTCTCGACCGGCACCTATGGCTCGGCAGAGGGAATCGCGATGGCGGCGGGCATCGGCACCGCCATCGGTGTCGCCGCGGCCCTGGGATCACGTTCACGTCAGTCGGCAGCCGACCGTAAGGAGGAAGTATGACCCTGCTTGATTTCGCCCGCGGACCCGCGCTCGAGTGGTCGTTGATCATCTTCGTGGCCGGCACCCTGTGGCGTCTGATCGGTGCGCTGCTGGTGCGCCGCCAGCGCGACCTTTCTGAACCGCGGTCGCAAAGCACCGCGGTCGGCGGCATACGCACCGTGTTCAGCCGGATGTTCCCGCGCAAGGAGTTTCACCGCAAGACCCTGTTCGCGGTCATCGCCGGCTATGTGCTGCATTTTGGACTGGCGATCACGGTGTTTCTTTTCACGCCGCATATCCTGTTCATCGACGGCCTGCTGGGCATCTCCTGGCCGGGTATCCCGAACAACCTGGTGATGTTTGCTGGCGCGGTCACGATCGCAACGCTGGTGGCGCTGCTGATCCGGCGTATGACGAGCCCGCTGCTCCGGCAGATCAGCACCGCTGATGACTACTTCAGCTGGCTCGTGACACTGCTGCCAGTGTTGACCGGGATGATGGCCTATGCCCATATCGGCGGGCCCTACCAGACGGTGCTGGCAATCCATATCCTGACAGTCGAGCTGCTGCTGATCTGGTTCCCGTTCAGCAAACTGTTCCACGCGGTGTTGTGGGTCCCGTCACGCGCCCAGATGGGATCGAGCTTTCAGCGCAGGGGGGTGAAGGCATGACCATCAACATGGAAATGTTCAAGCAGTTCGCGGAGCAACTGCCGCATCTCGGGGAGCATGCACAGCAGCCGCAGATGAACGACGCGGCGCGGGTCGAGGCCGCCAGAGAGACGTTCATCCGCAAGCTCGACGGTCGCATGGCGGTCGATCTCGAATCCTGCATCCATTGTGGCCACTGCGCCTCTGCCTGCCACTTCTACGTCGGCACCGAAGATCCCAAGTACGTCCCGATCCACAAGCTCGACCTGCTCAAACGGGTCTACCGGCGCGAGCTGTCGCCGATGCGCTGGCTGCACCGTCTGTACACCGATGACATCACGTTGAAGGACCTGCAGGAATGGCAGGAACTGGTGTACGACAGCTGCACCGAGTGCGGGCGCTGCTCGATGGTGTGCCCGATGGGGATCAACATTGCGGGGATGGTCAATGTGATGCGCCAGGGTATGGCGAGGGCCGGCATGATGCCAGCCGAGCTGATGGCGATGGAACAGGAGCAGGGCGGGCACGATTCGCTGTTCGGTGTCGGACCGGAGCAGATGAAGGGAGCGATCGCCAAGCTACAGGAGGCCGGCGTTGATATACCGCTGGACAAGCACGAGGCCGACGTGCTGGTCACGACCAGCGTGATCGACATCATTCTGTTTACGGACGGCCTGATCGCGACCGCCAAGATCATGAACCACCTGGGGCTCAACTGGACCCTGCGCTCCGATGGTTACGAGGCCGCCAATTTCGGCCTGTTGTCCGGTTGCGAGCGCGTGCAGAAGATCGCGTCTGAAAGGATCGTGCTGGCCGCGAGGGCCTGTGGCGCGAAAACGGTGATCATTCCCGAGTGCGGGCATGCCTACCCCTCGATGCGTTGGGAGGCTGCCAACGAGCATGGCGGAAAACTGCCTTTCGAGGTGCTGGCGATTTCTGAGTTTCTCGGCCGCGAGGTCAAGGCAGGCAGGCTCAAGCTGAACCCACTCGGCAGGGAGCGCAAAGTCACCTATCACGACCCGTGCAAACTGGCACGGCACTCCGGGACGATCGAGGAGCCACGCTGGGTGCTCGATGCGCTGGGTGTGGACTTGCGTGAGGTCGAATCCGGCAGGGAACTCAACTGGTGCTGCGGTGGTGGTGCCGGGGTGTTTCTGATCAACAGCGCGTCCGAACTGCGCCAGCAGGCGTTTCAGATCAAGATGAAACAGGTCGAGGGCACCGGTGCGGATTCGGTGGTTACCGCCTGCGGCAGCTGTCGCCTGAATTTCATGAACGGTTCCATGCGTTCCAACTGGGACAAGGGTATCGAGTCATTGGTGGAAATGGTCGCAGAGGCGTTGCCGGCCCATTGAAGGCCGGGCCCCGATTCGCGAGGGGCGCGTCGATCCGGTGGGCCCAAAGGGTTAGAAAAAGGTAAGCAAAATGACAGAACGTGTCGTCGTCGATCCCATCACTCGTATCGAGGGGCACCTGCGCATCGAGGCGCAGATGAAGGGGAACCAGATCGAATCCGCGTACTCATCGGGCACCATGGTGCGCGGTATCGAGACGATCATGCGCGGCCGCGATCCGCGGGACGCCTGGGCATTCGCGCAGCGCATCTGCGGGGTCTGCACCCTGGTCCATGGCGTGGCTTCGGTGCGCGCCGTCGAGGATGCGCTGGACTATCAGATTCCTGCAAATGCGCAACTGATTCGCAACCTGATGATTGCCGCGCAATACGTGCACGATCACGTGATGCATTTCTATCACCTGCATGCGCTGGACTGGGTCGACGTGGTCTCCGCGCTCGACGCCGACCCCGGCGCAACCGCGTCCCTGGCACAGGGACTGTCCAGCTGGCCCAAGGCGTCCGCCGGCTACTTCGCGGACATGCAGAAGCGTCTGAAGGCCTTTGTCGATGCCGGGCAACTGGGGATCTTTGCGAAGGCCTACTGGGGGCATCCGGCCTACAAGCTGCCACCCGAGGCCAACCTGATGGCGGTCTCACACTACCTCGAGGCGCTGGAGTGGCAGCGCGATGTGGTCAAGCTGCACGCGGTTTTCGGTGGCAAGAACCCACACCCGATGTTCCTGGTCGGCGGGACGCCCAACCCGATTGATCTCGAGTCCGACTCGGCGATCAATGCGAGCAGGCTCGCGCTGGTCCAGTCGATCATCGACAAGATGCGCACCTTCGTCGACCAGGTCTACGTGCCGGATACGATCGCGGTCGCCGGTTTCTACCCGGACTGGTTCCAGCGCGGCGAGGGCCTGGGCAATTTCCTGGTGTTCGGCGACTTCCCGTCGGCCGAGCCCGGCACCGATCTGCGCGATCCGGCGAGTTGGTGGATCCCGCCCGGTGCGATCGTCGATCGCAACCTCGAGGAGGTATACGAGGTCGACCTGCGGGCCGATGCCGAGGTCCAGGAATTCGTTTCGCACAGCTGGTACGAATACGAGGCCGGCAACGACCAGGGCCTGCATCCCTGGGAAGGCGAGACGACGCTCGATTACCGGGGGCGCGGCGGGCCCGATGCGCCGTATCAGCAGCTCAATGTGAACGAGGGCTATTCCTGGTTGAAATCGCCGCGCTGGAAGGGCAGGGCGATGGAGGTCGGGCCGCTGGCGCGGGTCCTGTTGCTGTATGCGAAGGGTGACGATGCGACGCGGGAGTTGGTCGATTCCACGTTGAGTGCGCTGGGTGCGGACAAGCGTGCGCTGTTCTCCACGCTGGGCCGTACTGCCGCGCGTACCCTGGAGACCAAGCTGATCGCGGACAAGATGCAGCATTGGATGGATACCCTGATGGCCAACATCAAGGCCGGCGACACGCGGACCTTCAACGAGACGCTGTGGCGGCCGTCGAGCTGGCCGAAGGAGGCGAGGGGCGTGGGATACATGGAGGCGCCGCGCGGCGGTCTCGCGCACTATATCGTGATCAAGGACCAGAAGATCGACAACTATCAGGCGGTCGTCCCTTCGACCTGGAACGCGGGGCCGCGCGACCCGCAGAATCAGCCCGGCGCCTACGAGGCCGCATTGCAGGACAACCATGAGCTGTATGATCCCCAGCAGCCGGTCGAGATCCTGCGCACGGTTCACAGTTTCGATCCCTGTATCGCCTGCGCCGTGCACCTCAGCGACGAAGGCGGCGAAGAGCTGATGCAGCTCAAGGTCAGGTGACCTGACCGTTCGCGTGCGCCGTCGGGCGACACGCCGATCCCGGCCGGGGTCCGTGTGCCGGGGCTGTTTCGCGACCTGCCGATGCCCGGTCGGCGTTGGCTTACAGGGGCCGCCCCCCAATCTGATGCGATACGGGCACCGGGTGTCGTGGCTGCTGGCGCGCAAAAAAAAGGGCCCCGACGGGGCCCTTTCAACGTTACTGACGAAGTTCTCAGATCTTGATCAGCCCCAAGAGTCTTTCTTGATGTTCTCGAACCAGCTGTACGCGTACTGCACTTCGCGCGCCCGCATCTCCGGGCTGCTGTCCGCCGAGGTGAGGCCACCGGAGCCCTCGACCTTGCTCAGCTTGCCGTCCTTCAGGTCGTAGACCATCGCGACCGAGATCGCATCGTCCGGGCCGACCACGGAGTAGCAGGTGTTGACCAGCGACGGGTCGCCCGGCTCGCGGCCGTTCAGCAGTTCGACGACGGCCGCCGCGCAGGTCTTGCCCTCGGAGTTCGCCGCGTAGCCGGACTTCGGCAACGGCTTCGCGATCGACGCGTCGCCGATGACATGGACACCCTTGTGGATGGTCGACTCGAAGCTGCGACCGTCGATCGGGCACCAGCCGCTGTCGTCGGTCAGACCGGCCTTCATCGCGATCGCGCCGGCCTGCTGTGCCGGGATCACGTTGGCCACGTCGACCTTGTGCGCCGCGTCGCCGGCATAAAGGGTGCCACTGGCCGCATCGACTCGCGTGATCGCGCCGCCACCGGACGCGCCGACCCATTCGATGGTGTCTTTGTAGTAACGCTCGAACGCCTGTTTGAACAGGCCCATTTTCGAGAATTTGTCCTTCGCATCGAAGATCATCAGCTTGGACTTCGGCTTCTTCGCCTGCAGATACATCGCGATCTGGGTGGCCCGCTCGTAGGGCCCGGGCGGACAGCGGAACGGGTTCGGCGGCGCCGCAATCGCGACCACGCCCCCATCCGGCATCGCCTCGAGCTGCTTGCGCAACAGCACCGTCTGCTCGCCGGCCTTCCAGGCATGCGGCATGGCCTCCATGGCCGCGTCGTCGTAGCCCTCGATATTGTCCTTGAACGAGATCCCGGGGGCGACGATGCAGCGGTCGTAGGCGATCGACTGGCCACCTGCGGTGGTGACCGACTTGCCGGCCGGGTCGATCGCGGTCACGGTGTCGTGCACGACATTGACCCCGTGGCCCTTCAGACCGTCGTAGGTGACGCGGATGGAATCCATTTTGCGGTGGCCCGAGAGGACCTCGTTGCTCATGAAGCAGGTGTAGTATTCGGTATTCGGTTCGATCAGCGTGACGTCGATCGAGTCATCCGCCATGCGGATGTACTTGGCCGCAGTGGCGCCGCCGACGCCGCCGCCGACGATCACGACCTTCTTGCTGGCCGCGCCGACGATCGCCGGGAAGCCCAGCGAGCTGACCGCGACCGCACCGCCGGTGACCTGGAGAAACTTTCTACGTGTGAAATTTGCCATTGTTATCTTCCTCCCGGTTACTTCTGGCTCGCGAAGTAGTTCAGCACGGCGTCGATCTCGTCGGCGCTGAGCTTCTCGACCTGCTTCTTCATCTTCTTCGGCATTTCGCGGTGACCGGACTGGAAATCCTCCATCGAGTACTGCAGCCAGGGCAGCCACTGCCCGGCGAGGATCCCGGCGTCGTCGTCAGCCAGCGCGCCGCCTTCGTCGTGGCACTTGGCGCAGGCCTGGTCGTAGACCTCCGCACCGGCCTGTGCCTTGGCCGCGTCATGCGGCACATTGGCCTTGTACACCGGCAGGCCGGCGAAGTATTCACCCATCGCCTCTATCTGCTCGTCGGTGTAGCCCTTGGCGATGCGGTTCATGATGGTCGCGGGGCGGGCGTCTTCCGCATGGCTCTCGCCCTTCGGCAGTGCCTTGAAGTAGGTCATGCTGTCGATGAAATAGCTGGCAGACATGCCGGCGAGGTTGGGCGATGCCGGTCCTGCACTCTGCCCGTTGGTGCCATGGCACCCGGCACAGGTGTCCGCCATTGCCTTGGCACTCGGCCCGGCCAGCGCCTGGGACGCGCCGATCATAAAGACAGAGCCGATCAGCGCGACAAGCGCCTTCTTGTTACAGCCCATAGTTCCTCCTAGCTCTTGATTGGTTGGAAGGTTCCGGAAACGGCCAGGCGTCGGCCAGGCCACGATTTTTTTTCTGGTCAGTCTGCTTTGGCCTGTTTCGGGCCACCGCTGCCTTGGTCGTTGCCTAGTCTAGCGTAATACACGGCCAATTCATCAATTTCTTCGCGGGTTAGTTGTTCGGCGATGATTCGCATTCGGCTATAGATGTCGTTGGCGCGTTTGCCCTTCGCGTAATCCTTCATCGTGTTGACGAAGTACTTCACGTTCTGGCCGGCGATCGCGGGCACGTCGATGATTGCCCCCTCGCCGCGCGGGCCGTGACAGGACGCACAGGGCTGGATCAGGCGCGTCTTGTCGCCGCGAAACACCAGGCGGACGGTTTCTTCGCTGACGGTCTCGTCTTCATCCACCTCGACCTCGGCGAGCGGTTGTTTCGCGTACCAGGCGGCCAGCGCGGCCAGCTGTTCGTCGGTCAAGCGCTCGACCGCCTCGTTCATGCGGCGGTTCTCCCGGGTGCCGTCCTTGTAATCCTTGAGTTGCTTGAAGGTGTACGCGGCGACCTGCCCGGCCAGCGTCGGGTGCTTGTCGCGGTCCGGTTCGCTGCCACCGGTGCCATGGCAATCGGTACAGGCATTGACGTCCTCGGTCTCGACGGTCTCGATCTTGGCCCCGATGGACGGGTCGGCCTTGCGGACCATGGTGTGGGTCTCGACGGTCCAGGCGACGTTCGACGAGGGCATGCCCTGGGCGGGGCCGAACGCGAAGAGGGTGGAGCAGAGGGCGATAATGAGCGACTGCGGTTTCATAAGGCTCAGTACCCCCATGGCATGGAACCGGGTGCATCCAGGATCAGCAGCTGCACGATCGGTATGCCGTAGGCAACGACCATCCAGACTGCGACGATGCCGTTCCACAGCGCGAAGCCGTTCATCGACTTGGGCACGCTCAACGGCGGTTGCCCATTCGTCGTCGTTGACCGCGTCCAGACTTTTCGACATATGCGACAGCAGCAGGTTGAGTACAAACAGCAGCGAGGAGAACAGCAGCACCACGCCGCCGACGATCATCGCCAGTTCATGCGGGTCCCACTGCGCGACCAGTGGCGAATCGTAGGGTGTGGACGAGATCCGCCGCGGCTGGCCGAGCAGACCCAGCACGTGCCAGGGCATGGTCAGTATCAGCATGCCGATCGCCCAGAGCCAGAGTTGCATGACCGCCATCGAACGCGACGCGATGCGCCGCCGGGTGAGCTTGGGCCACAGGTAGTACGCGGTCGCCAGGTACATGATCACCGTCGTGCCGCCGAAGATCAGATGAAAATGACCAGTGACCCACTGGGTGTTGTGCACCAGCGTGTTCATTTGATAACTGGCGTTGATCATGCCGCCCCAGCCGCCCGCGATCAGCATGAACAGGGCCAGCATGCCGGCCACGACCATCGGTTCCTTCCAATCCAGTGCGCCGATCCAGCCGAACAGGCCCTTGCCTCCGCGCAGGCGTCCGGCGCCCTCGAGCGAGGCGAGTACCGTGAAACCGGTCAGCAGTGTCGGGATGGCGACACCGAAGGTGCCGAGCATGTGCAGGAACTTGAAGCCGGCCGACTGCTGCGGGTCCATATAGAGATGATGGAAGCCGATCGGCACGCTGATGACCAGCAGCATGATGAACGCGATGCGCGCCATCTCATCGCTGAACAGCCGACCGCCGGCGACCTTGGGCAATATCGTGTACATCGCGATATAGGCCGGGAACAGCCAGAAATAGACGATCGCGTGCAATGTCCAGGAGAACAATGTACGCGCCAGGCCGGGGTCGATCGTATCCATCAGTCCGAGCGACCAGGGGATCAGCTGGAACAGCATCTCGATCGCGACGCCGGCGCTGGTCCACAACCACATGATCGCGTTCGCCGTGGTGCCGTACATGGCCAGTGGCACGACCTGCCCCGGGTTGTCGCGCTTCCAGGTCACGGTCGACATGATCATCTCGAGGCACCAGAGCCAGGAACCGATGACCAGCAGCGTCGCACCGATGTAGAACGCCGGGTGTGCCTTCAGCGGGGGGTAGAAGGTGTAAAGCACCGAGGCGTGACCGGTGAGCAGCGGGATCGCGGCCAGTACGGTGCCGCCCAATGCGATCAGGAACGCGACCCAGGCCAGGTGGCGGCTCCATAGCGGGCGCTTCAGCGTCGCGGCGGCGGTGTAGTAACCGAAGCCCATGATAAAGAAGGTGGTCAGCACGAAGCCCATCAGCACCCCGTGGGTGGATACCGAGGCGAAGTACAGCTCGTGCGATTCGATCTGTGGGAACAGGCCACTGCGGTTCGCGACCTGGTAAACGCCGAGCACGATCGCGACGAAGAAGGCGGCGAACGCTACCCAGAGATTCGCCATCGCGACCGATTTTGACTTCTCGTACATGTAATTCCCCAACTGGCGGCGTCGGCCGCGGTCAACCTTTAGGAACGACCCTGAGCTTGGACCACATGTAGTCGTGGCCGAGGCCGCAGTACTCGTTACACAGGAATTGCGCCTCACCTTCCCGGCGGAAAGAGGTCGTGACCTCCGAGATATAGCCCGGGACCACCATCGTGCTCATGTTGGTGAACGGGACGTGCACCCCGTGCAGCACGTCCGGAGTGGTGATCCTGAACGTCACCTGTGTGTCCACCGGCACCTCGATCAGCTGCGGATAGAAGGAGTAGCGCGCGGCCACCATGCGTACCGTGATGGAGCCGTCCTCGTTGGTGCTCACGCCGAGCTTGTCCTCTGTGAACTCACCCGACAGGTGCAGGGTCTTGGGGTCGATGGTCTCGACGTTGCTCGGCGGGTGCAGGTTCATCTTGATCGCGGCATAGGTCATCGAGCCGACCATCACCGCGGTCATGAACCCGACCACGTACATCCATTTCTTTTCCAGCGGATCGATATGCATCTTGACGAGGTGGTTCCTGCTAGTTGACCGGTCCGTGAGACATGAACAGGCCGAAGAAGAAGTACAGCCAGCTCAGCAGCATCGCGACCCCGATGACCAGGATCACCGCCCAGGTCCCGCGCGGCGGGGCCTCGAGAATGCGCCGCTGTTCTTGTTCGGTGAGTTCCTTCATGACCTATCCTCCAGGGGCTCAAGCGGGTGTCGGGACGGCGGCGGCTCTTGCCGTCGGGTGCCTGCGAAGTAGCGATTTGGCTTTGTACTTGTTATTCGCCGCTGGCAGCGTCCCGGGTTACCCATGCCGCCCGGTGACTTGTTGTTGTCGGCGGCCGCTGTCGCTGTCTTGGGGGCGGAATATAACCCTGGCAGCGGGGTTTTTCAAAGCCCGTGTACCTAGAATAAGTGTTTGGGGAAGAAGAAAAATAATTCGGGTGAGCTTGTCCCTGTGCCGCGCCGCCGATTTGCTGGACGGGACACGGACATTTCCAGGACGCGCGGACGCGCGCTCAGCCACCGAGCCGGTGGTCAGCGGATGGTTTCAGCCGTCGCAGTCATGAACGACCTGCCAGCGGCGTGCGCGCTGGTCGCCCGGTCGACTGTGCTGGCACAGCCAGTCGCGCGCCGCCTCGACATCGTCGAAATCGAGATAGTCGCGGGTCTCGGGATGGACGACGAACGCCCAGCCCAGCAGTCCACGCCGCTCGATGCGGTAAAGTCCGGTTTGCGGATTGTGTACGATGCGATACATTCGACAAATACAATAATTTCACCAAATGCTAATATACAGTCCCTCCCCGGGGAGGACAAGGCTGGCCCCGTCGGGCCGCCGCTTGCTCAATCGCGGCGCAGGCGCAGCGCGTTGATCACGACCAGCAGTGAGCTCAGTGACATCCCGATCGCGGCGCCCCAGGGTGCGATCCACCCGATGGCCGCGGCGGGTACCGCGAGAAAGTTGTAGCTCGCGGCCCAGGTCAGGTTCTGCCGGATGGTGCGGCGGGTCTTCGCTGCGAGGCGGCGTGCGTCGCCAATCACTCGCAGATCGCTGCCGAGCACCAGCAGCCCGCTGTTGGCCTGTGCGAGTTCCGTCGCGTGTGCGAACGACAGAGACACGTCGGCGGCGGCCAGCGTCGGGGCGTCGTTGATCCCGTCGCCGATCATCGCGACGCGTCCCCCCGCGGCCTGCCGGTCACGAATCCAGCGCAACTTGTCCGCCGGTTTCAGGTCGCCGAGCGCCTGCTCGATACCCAGTTCTTCGGCAACGCGCTCGACGCTCGCCTGACTATCGCCGCTGAGCAGCGCGAGCTGCGCCACGCCCTCGCGGCGCAGCGCCGCGATCATCTCGGCGGCGCCGGGACGCATCGCGTCGCGCAGCTCGAACAGCGCGCCGGCCTGGTCGTCGGCGCGGGCGAGCGCGATCACCAGCAGGCCCTCGCGGCTGCGCTGTGCGGCCTGCTCGGTCAGACTGTCCCGTTCGGCCCCCCGGAGCGCGAATGTGGGCTTGCCGATGCGCCAGCGCGAACCGGCCACCCGACCCTCGACCCCTGCGCCGACCTGGTGGTGCAGCCCGCTTGCGTCGGCAACGGGGCCTGAATGGGATTCCCTGAGCGCCCTGCCGATCGGGTGCTCTGAGTGCACCTCGAGCGCGGCCGCGACCGCCAGGGCCTCGTCGGCGGTGAGGTCGCCGAAGGTTTCGACATGTTCGAGCCTCAGTGCGCCTGCGGTCAGCGTGCCGGTCTTGTCAAAGGCGAAGGTGTCGCACTCGGCCAGGATCTCGACCGCATCGCCGCGCACCGTCAACAGGCCCTGGTCGGCGAGCCGGCCAACGCCGATCGCCGCCGCGACCGGGGCCGCCAGTGCCAGCGCGCATGGACAGGTGACGATCAGCACCGCGACCGTGTTGGGCAGCGCCGCGGCCGGGTCAAGCCAGAGCCAGATGGTCGCGGTGACCGCGGCGATCAGGAGCACGGCGCCGACGAACCAGGTCGCGGCGCGCTGCGCGAGCACCACGAAGCGCGGTGCGTCACGCAGTCCGCTGACGAGCAAGCGGTGAATTTCCGACACGGTAGAGTCCGCGCTGGCCTTCTCGACCGTGATCACGACCGACTGGTCGACATTACAGCTCCCGCCGATCACCCAGTCACCAGGGCCTTGCAGGACCGGCAACGGTTCGCCGGTCAGCAGTGACTCGTCGAAGCTGCTGCACCCCTCGGTCAGCCGGCCGTCGCTGGGAACGAGTTCGCCCGGTCGCACCCGCACCCGGTCGCCCGGGGCCAGTTCAGTGACCAGCACCTCGTGCTCCCCGGCGCCGTCGAGTCGCCGCGCGACCCGCGGCAGGATGCGGCCAACCCGGTCGAGCGCATTGGCCGCCTGGATACGGCCGCGCAGTTCGATGCGGCGTGCCAGCAACACCAGGAAAACGAACATCGCGATCGAGTCGTAGTAGACCTCGCCGGCCTGGGTCCAGGTCGCATGCAGGCTGCCGAGGTACGCGACACTCAGGCCGAGCACGATCGGGACTTCCATGCCGAGCCGGCGGGTGCGCAGGTCGTGCCAGGCCCCGGTGAAGAATTCCTGGCCCGGGTAGGCGAGCAGCGCGGTGGTGGCGAACAGGCTGGTCCAGCGGCCGATGCGGATCCAAAGTGCGAGTTCGCCGGTCTCGTCGCTCAGGCCCATCACGTAGCCGGCGATCGCGAAATTCATCACCACCATGCCGATCACGCCGGCGAAGATGAGTCGCTCCGTGCTGCGTTTACGCTGCAATGCGTTGAGCTGCTCGCGGCGGGCCGGGTCATACGGATGTGCCACGTAGCCGATGTGCAGTAGGCTCGCGAGGATCTCGCTGAGGGGGAGACGGTTCGGGTCCCACCGGACGCGGGCATGGTGGTTCGCATAGTCGAGATCGACGTCCAGTACGCCGTCGAGTCCGCGCAGCACGCGCTCGTTCAACCAAAGACAAGCGGCGCAGCGGATGTTCTCGAGCAGCAGCGAGGCCTCACGGCTGCCGGCCCGGTCGCGCACGAAAGACTGCTGGACCGCGGGGTTGTCGTAGAAACTCAATCGACGGAGCACCTCGGGCACGACGTCGGCGGTGACCGCTGTCTCGCGCCGGTGCGTGTAGTACGCCTCGAGGCCTGCATCGACAATGGCCTGTGCGACGGCGACACAGCCCTGGCAGCAGAAATGGCGTGGTTCGCCGAGCACCGTCGCCGCGTGCCGCTGACCCGTGTCCAGCGGCAGGCCGCAGTGGAAACAGCCAGCGGCCGCGCTGTGCGTTGTTGATTGCGCGGTCGCTGCGTGCGTCGCCGGGTTCGGCCGGCGCCTCGGGGTAACGGTCAAGGTACTCGATGGTCCGACTGTGGTATAAGCCCTCTGCGCAGTTTAAGGCAATCGTCCGACGGCCGGCCCGCTGGGTGCGGGTTCGATGCCGCTCTACATCAATACGAGTCGAGGGGGATTTTCTATGAAGCGACAGGTCAGGGTCATTGCGCTCGTCGCGTTGGCGGGTTGCGCAATGCTGGGCGGCACGGGCGCTGCGGCCGGCGAACCACCGGCCGCCACGGCGGATATCCAGATGCTGATCGAGCGGCAGAGCCCCCTCGGTTTCGAAGAGACGCTGGAACGGATCGAAGCGAATGCCCGGGACATAGGCTGGAAGGTCCCGCAGAAATGGAAAGTGGATTTTCAGCGTAATTTCAAGAAGATAACGGGCACCGATATCGGCCCCAGCCGGGTACTCAAGATGTGCGAGCCTTTCGCCGCCGCGAAGCTCCTGGTCAAGGACGAATACAAGCAGCTGGCGGCGATGATGCCGTGCACGATTGCGGTCTACGAGAAATCCGATGGCAAGACCTACATCGCGATGATGAACCTGGACGCGATGGCCCAGATGTACGGCGGTGACGTCAAGGACATGGCCGCGGAGCTGGCGCCGCAGATGGAACAGATGCTCAAGCTCGACTGATGCGTGCGGCGATGCAGACGATGGTGCGATCAGCGGGCGGCCGCGCCGGCTCGGCGGTGGCCAGCTGACATGGCGGACTTGAGCGGTCTGAATCTGTTGCGCAACGACCCGGAGGCGGCGGCGCGGTTGATCGGCGAGGCCGAGCGCGGCGACATGGACGCGCAATATGCTGCCGGGCTGATCTACGCGGAGGGACGCGGGGTCGAGCCGGACCTGGTGCAGGCCTACTTCTGGCTGACCCTGGCGATGGAGCAGGGAGATGCCGACGCGGAAATGCTGCGTCGTTACGTCGCCGCGCAGATGGATGACGGTGAATTCGCCGACGCGCGCCGCCTCACGAAATCGGCCAAGGCGGCGGCCTTGCTGGCCGTTTCGCACGACAACCCCGGTCGTCGCCACTGAGGCGCGGAACCGGGCTCCGCCTGCATGGGTCGCGCCACTCATATGATTGACGGGAAATCGCATTCTGTTAAACTTCGCGCCCTGTCGGGGGAGTGAGAGGCCCTCGGTCGCGGCGGTTCGAACAGGTGCCGCGTCCTGGAAAGCCCCGTCGTAAGGGGTTTTTTTGTATCGCAAGGTGTCGAACGTCCGACGTTCGGCGCAAGATGATTCAGGAATGGGCCGAAGGCCCATTTTTCGTTTGTGGGCCTTGGGCCTTTAGCGGAGAGCATGCATAGGGCACCACCGCAACTGCAAGAGCTGGTCCGTGGCGCGGTCGATGCGCTCGGCTACGAACTGCTCGGCGTCGAGTACGTCTCGCGGCCGGGGTCCGGGCATCTGCTGCGGCTGTACATCGATAGCGAGCAGGGTGTCGGCCTCGAGGACTGCGAAAGGGTCAGCCATCAGGTGAGTGGCGTGTTGGAGCTCGAAGACCCGATTCGTGGCGATTACGCGCTGGAAGTGTCTTCGCCCGGCCTCGACCGTCCCCTGTTCGAGAAGGCGCATTTTGCGCGCTTCGTGGGCGAGGTGGCGCGCGTGAAGTTGAACGCGGCGCTGAACGGGCGGAGCAACTACAAGGGCGTCATCGTCGAAGTGGATGGCGACGATGTCGTGCTGCGGGTCGAAGGCGAGTCGGTGCGGCTGCCTTTCGCACAGGTTTCCACAGCGCGGCTGGTTCCTCAGTTTTAGGGCGGAAGACGAAGTGATGAACAAAGAAATCTTGCTCGTTGTGGACGCGGTGTCCAACGAGAAGGGCGTCGAGAAGGAAATCATCTTCGAGGCAATCGAGGCGGCCCTGGCGTCCGCGACGCGGAAGAAGAACGGCGGTGAGATCGAGGTCCGTGTCGCGATCGACCGCGAGACCGGCGACTACGAGACATTCCGTCGTTGGCTGGTTGTCGACGACGCCGATACCCCGGTGCTGGAGAACCCGATCGCCGAGATCACGCTGTCTGCGGCGCGTGCCGAGGTCCCTGACATCGAGCCGGGCGCGTACATCGAAGACGAGATCGAGTCGATCGCATTCGGCCGCATCGCCGCGCAGACTGCCAAGCAGGTGATCGTGCAGAAGGTCCGCGAGGCAGAGCGGGCGAAGGTGGTGGAAGCGTACCAGGATCGGGTCGGCGAGCTGGTCACCGGCATCGTGAAACGTGCCGATCGCGGCTCCATCGTGCTCGATCTGGGTAACAATGCCGAGGCGCTCATTCCGAAGGGTGACGTGATACCGAAAGAGGCGGCGCGCGCCGGCGACCGCCTGCGCGGCTACCTGTACGACGTGCGCTCCGAACTGCGCGGCCCCCAGCTTTTCGTGTCGCGCACTGCGCCTCAGCTGCTGATCGAGTTGTTCAAGCTCGAGGTGCCGGAGGTCGGCGAGGGGCTGATCGAGATCGTGGGTGCGGCGCGCGACCCAGGATTGCGCGCCAAGATCGCGGTGCGCGCCCACGACCCCCGCATCGACCCGGTCGGTGCCTGTGTGGGCATGCGCGGCTCGCGCGTGCAGGCGGTCTCGAACGAGCTGGGCGGCGAGCGCGTCGACATTATCCTGTGGAACGATAACCCCGCGCAGTTCGTGATCAATGCGATGTCGCCGGCAGACGTGACCTCGATCGTGGTCGACGAGGAGGCGCACAGCATGGACATCGCGGTCAAGGACGAGAACCTGTCACAGGCGATCGGGCGGGGTGGCCAGAACGTGCGTCTTGCCAGCCAGCTGACCGGCTGGGAACTGAATGTCATGAGCGAGGAGCAGGCTGCCGAGAAGAGCGAGGCCGAGGCGCAGGGCTTCATCCAGCACTTCATGGAGCAGCTCGACGTCGACGAGGAAGTGGCTGCGATTCTGGTGCAGGAAGGCTTCACGAATATCGAGGAGATCGCCTATGTCGACGATGCCGAAATGGTCTCGATCGAGGAGTTCGATCAGGACATCGTCGAAGAGCTGCGCAACCGCGCCAAGGATGCGCTGCTGACCCATGCGATCGCCAGCGAGGAGGTGCTCGGTGGCGTGGAGCCGGCCGAAGACTTGCTCGCAATGGACGGCATGGACCGCAAACTGGCGTTCCAGCTCGCGTCGCGCGGCGTCGTGAACATGGAAGACCTCGCCGAGCAGTCGATCGACGAACTGCTCGATATCGAGGGTATGGATGAGGAGCGTGCCGGCCAGTTGATCATGACGGCACGCGCTCCCTGGTTTGAAGAGAGTGCCGAGTAAAGGGTATCGAATATGAGTGAAGTCACGGTCAGCCAACTCGCCTCCGATGTCGGTATACCGGTGGATCGCCTGCTAAAGCAGCTCAGCGATGCCGGCATTTCCAAGCAGAGTGCAGAAGACCTCATCACGGAGCAGGAGAAGATGGACCTGCTCAACCATCTGCGGCGCAGCCATGGCAAGAAGGAGGCCGCCGGTGGCGTTCGCAAGATTGCGCTGAAGCGCAAGACCACGACCGAGCTGCACCAGCCGGTTGCCGGTCGCACGACTGCGCGCACCGCGGCGGCGCGCGCCGGCAAGACGGTAAGCGTCGAGGTGCGTCGCAAGCGCACCGTGGTCAAGCCACAGGCCGATGATGCGACGCGGCAGGAGGAACTCCTGCGTCAGGCGGAAGAGGCCAAGCTGGCCCTTGCCGAGCAGGCCGAGCAGCGGCGTCAGATCGAAGAGGAAAGCGAGGCACGCCGGCGTGCCGAAGAGGCGCGGCGTCAGGCGGAAGAGGACGAGCGCCGCAAGTCGGAGGAATCGCGTCAGGCGGTGGAAGACGAACAGCGCCGCGAGGCCGAGGAGAAGGCGCGACTCGAGGCCGAGCAATTGCGCGCGCAGCAGGAAGCGGAACAGCGCAAGTCGGCTGACAAGCCGGCGAAGAAGACGAAGCGCCAGCGTGAATCAGGTGAGTCCGAGCGTGGCCGGCACGGGCGCCGCGAACTGCACGTCGCGAGCGGCAAGCGCGGTCAGCGCGCCGGGAAGGCCGCGCGGAGATCCAGTCGCGGGGCCGTGGCCGGGGATTCGCAGCATGGCTTTCAGCGCCCGACCGCACCCGTGGTCAAAGAGGTCGCGGTGCCGGAGACCATTTCGGTCGGCGACCTGGCGCAGCGTATGTCAGTCAAGGCGGGCGAGTTGATCAAGACCCTGATGAAGATGGGCATGATGGTCACCATCAACCAGGTGCTCGACCAGGAGACCGCCATCCTCGTGGTCGAGGAGCTGGGCCACTCCGCGGTGCAGCAGAAGCAGGACGATGTCGAGGAGGAGATTCTGGCGGAGGCCGAAGATGTGCAGCAGCAGGGTGACCTGCAGCCGCGGGCACCGGTCGTTACCATCATGGGCCATGTCGATCATGGCAAGACTTCGTTGCTCGATCACATCCGGCGGACACGCGTGGCGGCTGGCGAGGCGGGTGGTATCACCCAGCACATCGGGGCCTACCACGTCCAGACCGATCACGGGATGATCTCCTTCCTCGACACCCCTGGACACGCGGCGTTCTCCGCGATGCGTGCCCGTGGGGCGCAGGCCACCGACATCGTGATCCTGGTGGTTGCCGCGGACGACGGTGTGATGCCGCAGACCAAGGAGGCAATCCACCACGCGCGCGATGCGAAGGTCCCGATCGTGGTCGCGATCAACAAGATGGATAAACCGGAGGCGAACCCGGACCGGGTGATGCAGGAACTGGTCTCGGAAGAGGTGGTTCCCGAAGAATGGGGCGGCGATATCCAGTTCGTGAAGGTCTCGGCAAAGTCCGGTGAGGGCATCGATCGGCTCCTCGAGGCCGTGTTGCTGCAGTCCGAGGTGCTGGAACTGCGCGCGGTGCACGACGGCCTGGCCAAGGGCATCATCGTGGAATCCAGTCTCGACAAGGGCCGCGGTCCGGTGGCTACGGTGCTGGTTCAGGCGGGCACCCTGAAGCGCGGCGACTCGGTCGTCGCCGGGGCGGAGTACGGTCGCGTGCGCGCGATGTTCGACGAGACCGGCCGGTCAGTGAAAGAGGCCGGCCCGTCAATCCCGGTGCAGGTGCTCGGTCTGTCCGCGGCGCCGTCTGCAGGCGATGATCTGGTCGCACTGGCGGACGAGCGCAAGGCGCGCGAGCTGGCGGAACTGCGCCGCACGCGGCATCGCGACTCGCGGCTGGCTGAACAGAAGTCGGCGAAGCTCGACCAGCTTTTCTCGCAGATGGCCGATGGCGAGATTTCCTACATAAACCTGATCGTCAAGGCCGACGTCCAGGGCTCGGTGGAGGCGCTGCGCGAGGCCCTGTTGAAGATCGAGACGGACGAGGCCAAGGTGCGTGTCGTTGCGTCCGGGGTCGGTGGTATCACTGAATCCGACGCGAACCTGGCGGTTACCTCGAACGCGATTCTGATCGGCTTCAATGTCCGTGCCGATGCGAGCGCCCGCCGCGTGGTCGAAGAGCACGGTCTCGATCTGCGCTACTACAGCATCATTTACGAAGTGATCGATGACGTGAAGCAGGCGATCTCCGGCCTGCTGTCGCCGTTGATCAAGGAAGAGATCATCGGGCTCGCGGAGGTACGCGACGTGTTCCGGTCTTCCAAGCTGGGCGCGATTGCCGGTTGCATGGTCGTCGAGGGGACCGTCAAACGGCACAACCCTATCCGCGTGCTGCGTGACAATGTGGTGATCTACGAGGGTGAGCTCGAGTCGCTGCGTCGCTTCAAGGACGACGTCAACGAGGTCAAGGCCGGCACCGAATGCGGTATCGGCGTGAAGAACTACAACGACGTCAAGAGTGGCGATCAGATCGAAGTATTCGAGCGCGTGGAAATCGCGCGCGAGATCTGATTCGTCTCAGGGGTAGGTGCACATGCAGGAATTCGGCCGCGAAGAGCGCGTCGGCACGGAGATCCATCGCGAACTCGCGCTATTGCTGCGCGACGAGGCCAGGGACCCGCGGCTGTCCAGCGTGACCATCCAGGAAGTTCGGGTGGTCCGCGACCTGTCGCATGCCAAGGTGTTCTTCACGTTGATGGATTCCACCCAGGCGAAGGCAACCGAGGCGGCGCTCAACAAGGCCGCGGCCTTTCTGCGACGTCGACTGGCCGATTCGATGAGTCTGCGCACCGTGCCGCGGCTGGCATTCGTGTATGACAAATCGATAGAGAACGGCCTGCGCCTTTCGTCGCTGATCGACGAAGCGGTCGCGAAAGACGAAAGGCGCGGGGACTGACCGTGGGGCGGCGTGGACGCGCGCGCGGTCGCCCGGTCAGCGGCATACTTCTGCTCGACAAGCCACTTGGGCTGAGCTCGAATCACGCACTGCAGCGTGTGAAACGTCTTTACGATGCGCGCAAGGCGGGGCATACGGGCAGTTTGGACCCGCTGGCCGACGGCATGCTGCCTATCTGTTTCGGCGATGCGACCAAACTGTCGGCCTTCCTGCTCGATGCGGACAAGCACTACTGGTTCCGCGTCAGGCTTGGCCAGACCACCGCGACCGGCGATGCGGAAGGCGATGTCGTCAGCGAGCGCCCGGTGGAGGGCGTCACGGCCGATCGCATCGAGCAAGTGTTGTCGTCCTTCTGTGGCGAGATCGAGCAGCTCCCGCCCATGTACTCGGCGCTGAAGCATCAAGGAAAACGTCTTTACGAGCTGGCGCGCGAAGGCATCGAGGTAGAGCGCAAGATGCGGTGTGTCACGATCCATTCCCTGACCCTGGGCGATGTCGATCTGCCGACCTTTGACCTGAGAGTGGCCTGTTCAAAGGGCACTTATGTCCGCACGCTCGCCGAAGACATCGGCGAGGCGCTCGGTTGTGGCGCACATGTGATCGCATTAAGGCGTACCGGCGTCGGTCCCTACACCGACTTCCCGATGCACACCATGGACGCGTTGGAGCGGACAGCGGAACAGGGGCTGGCCGCGCTCGACAGCCTGTTGCTGCCGGTCGACACCGCGCTGGCGGACTGGCCCGAGGTACGGGTCGGTGCGGACGCCGGTTTTTACCTGAAACAGGGTCAGCCGGTCCTGGTGCCAAAGGCGCCGACCGAAGGCTGGGTACGGATCTACCTCGGGGACGAGTTTCTCGCGGTCGGGCAGGTGCAGGACGATGGCCGCATCGCGCCCAAGCGTCTGATGACCGGAGGCTGACAGCCGTTCCGAATTGAGAGAGAATACGCGACCTTAATTTCGTTCGGGGCCCGTGGCGGCCCTTTTTTGCAATCGCCGGGGCGGCCTGAACTCATTGTTGGGGGCCCCATCGAGGCACAGTGACAGGAGAAATGTCATGACAATGAGCGCAGAGCAAAAGCAGGCTATCGTTTCAGATTTCGGGAAGGATCCGAAGGACACGGGTTCGACCGAGGTACAGGTGGCGCTACTGACCGCCCGTATCACCGAGCTGACGCCACATTTCCAGTCCCACAAGAAAGATCACCATTCCCGCCAGGGCCTGGTGCGTCTGGTCAACCAGCGCCGCAAGCTGCTCGACTACCTCAAGTCGAAGGATGTGGAGCGTTACAGAGAACTCATCGCCCGTCTTGGCCTGCGTCGCTGAGCGGCAACACATCCACAAGGTTTGAGGATTTCCCAGTGAACCCGATCAAGAAGACTTTTCAGTACGGCGAGCACACAGTCACACTCGAGACCGGCGAGATCGCGCGTCAGGCCGACGCCGCCGTGCTGGTCAACATGGCCGATACCGTGGTGTTGGTTACCGTCGTATACGACAAGAACCTGGACAGTGGTCGGGACTTCTTCCCGCTCACGGTCGACTATCAGGAGAAGACCTATGCGGCAGGGAAGATCCCCGGTGGATTCTTCCGTCGCGAAGGGCGACCGTCGGAAAAGGAGGTCCTCACCTCGCGCCTGATCGACCGGCCGATTCGTCCGCTGTTCCCGAAGTCCTTCAAGGCCGAGACGCAGGTGATCTGCACGGTCAAGTCGCTGAATCCGAAAATCGACCCGGAAATCCCGTCGCTGATCGGTACCTCGGCGGCGCTGGCGATCTCCGGTGCGCCTTTTCAGGGTCCGATCGGCGCGGCCCGCGTCGGTTACAAAGACGGTAGCTATGTGCTGAACGGGCCGACCGGGCTCGGTGATCACACAGATCTGGACCTGGTCGTTGCCGGCACCGAGAACGCGGTACTGATGGTCGAATCGGAGGCCGATCAGCTGTCGGAAGAGGTCATGCTCGGCGCCGTGCTGTTTGGACACGAGCAGATGCAGGTCGTGATCAACACGATCAAGGAGCTCGCCGCCGAGGTCAACAAGCCGATCATCGCGCTGCCGGAAGCCGTCGAGAATGCGGCGTTGAAATCGGCCGTCGATTCGGCAGCGGGCGAGGCGCTGCGCAACGCCTACACCATTGCCGACAAGATGGAACGCTACGCGGCCATCGACGCGGCGGTTGCCGCCGCGAAACAGCAGCTGTGTGGCGGCGAGGCGCCGGCCTTCGACGAGGCCGAGGTAATCGGCGCGATCGAAAAGCTGAAGAAGGCGATCGTACGTGGACGCATCATTGACGGCGAGCCGAGGATCGACGGCCGCGACACCAAGACAGTGCGCCAGATCAGCATTCGTACCGGTGTGTTGCCGCGTACGCACGGCTCTGCGCTGTTTACCCGCGGTGAGACCCAGGCACTGGTCGTGACCACGCTGGGGACCGAGCGCGACTCGCAGATCGTCGACGCGCTGGAAGGCGAACGCAGAGAGGCGTTCATGCTGCACTACAATTTCCCGCCGTTCTGCGTCGGGGAGCTGGGACGGGTCGGTAGTCCGAAGCGACGCGAGATCGGTCACGGCCGTCTGGCCAAGCGCGGCGTGCTCGCCTGTATGCCCAGCATCGAGGATTTTCCTTATTCACTCCGCGTGGTGTCCGAAATCACCGAGTCGAACGGTTCCTCGTCCATGGCCTCGGTGTGCGGTACCAGCCTGTCGCTGATGGACGCCGGGGTCCCGGTCAAGGCGCCGGTCGCCGGTGTGGCCATGGGTCTGATCAAGGAGGGCGAGCAGTTCGCCGTACTCACCGACATCCTCGGCGACGAGGATCACCTGGGCGATATGGACTTCAAGGTGGCCGGTACCGTGAATGGTATCAATGCGCTGCAGATGGATATCAAGATCGACGGCATCACGCGCGAGATCATGGAGATCGCGCTGGCCCAGGCCAAAGACGGTCGACTGCATATCCTCGAAGAGATGGGCAAGGCAATCAAGGGCCCGCGCGAACAGATGTCCGAACACGCGCCACGCATCGTCTCGTTCAAGATCAACCCCGACAAGATTCGAGACGTGATTGGCAAGGGCGGGGTGACCATCCGGTCGATCACCGAAGAGACCGGCGCAACGGTCGACATCAGTGATGACGGCACCGTAAAGATCTTCTCGGTCGATCGGCGTGCAGGTGACGAGGCGCGCAAGCGCGTCGAACTGATCACCGCCGACGTCGAGGTCGGCAAGATCTACGAGGGCCGTGTTGCACGCCTGATGGACTTCGGTGCCTTCGTCACCATCCTGCCCGGCAAAGACGGCCTGGTGCATATCAGCCAGATCTCGGATGAGCGGGTCGAGAAGGTCAGCGACAAGCTGTCCGAGGGCGACAGCATCAAGGTCAAGGTGCTCGAGGTCGACAAACAGGGCCGCATCCGCCTCAGCATGAAGGCGGTGGCTGAAGAGGCCGAGGCCTGACAGCCGCGC